>CAYPTZ010000891.1:0-2023 GCA_964413395.1 uncultured archaeon
ATTGGGATCATTGCGGAGCAGCCCAAAAGCATCTTGAATAGATTCAGCCATTGCCAATTGGGACTTGTCAGGATGATTGTGATAGAGTTGATTTATTGTCGCAAGAGCTTGTTCCAAACCCAATGATGGATGGTTGATTAGAGTTAAAATTAGAAATTCAAATTGATTTTCTGAAAGTAAGGGAACACGTTTTCCAATAGTTTTTATGCGAGAATTATCTCTATAGAAATTTTCAATACCACTATAAGGGACATAGATGGGAGCGAAATAAGAACGAAGGTACTCTTTCGCAGCAAGATCTTTATTTAAACCATATTCATATTTATAAGCGGTCTCCCCAAATCCAAGCAATTCGATAATTGCCCCCAAACCACTATCAGGGGAAAGACGAAGAGCAAAATCAAGAATGGAATAATGGTGAGATTTATCAGTTCCCTTATATTGGATAAGATATTGTTTATCTTTATGGTACATGCGATCATATTGGTCAGGGGTAAGATAATAGGCTAGTTGAGGAAGATTAGCTAAAAGTCGAGTATAAATCTTTTCACCTTGAGATCTGACTTTCACCAACCGATGTTGAGGAACTCCATTGAGAGAATATTCGATATTGAATCGGAAATTTTGAAGAGAATATCCATTGGGAGTAAATTGTTTAGGTAACCATTCTAAAAAGGGGGTATAATGGAAATTTTCAATAGGATCTTGACGAGTGTTCGGATTATTAAAATAATTTGCCCACGATTGTCTTAGAAAGCTATTAAAAATATCTATATCACCATTAAATTGAGTTTGTATAAGATAAGAAATGACTTTTTCAAACCAATAAATTTCGACCATATTAGGAACTCGTTTATGATTAAAGAGATCCCCCAAAGAACGATATAGACCTTCAGTGTTAAGATCAAAAATAGGAGAATGACCTGTAACTTCGGCGAAATAATTAATAAAAGTCGCAGTAGTCCCTGGATGTAATTTTTTACTCGTGTATTTTATAGAATATGGAAGTATCTTATAATCAAGAATAAAGGATTTTGCAAGTGATTTCAAATTTAAAATAACTTGTTGTTTATTTTTGATATAGGCGATCTGATCTACAGATAAATGGCGTAAAAGATTAAATTGGGTACGATAATCTCCATTCACTGTAAAAATAGAAATAATCACTGCTTTAAAAGCTGGATCTTTATATTCACTCCAATCGGAGCCTGAATTGGCAATTTTAAGCCAATTGGAAACACCATTTTCTTCCATAAGAAGCCATTCTAGAACAGAAATTGTTTGACCTAAATAAATGATTTCTCTACTGAGTACTTGGTAATTAAAGATTTGGGAAAGAACCAACCGCTCATCAGATTCGACTCCAAAATTTATCAAATCGCGAGTAAGTCGAAATCCACTATGAAGAATACTAAAGGGGATACGATTTTTAGAATCCACATAATCAATGTTCACTTTATCAAGATATTGTTGGATACGATAGGTTAAATCTTGAACTTGAAGATAACGTTTCATCTCTAAATTAGGGTTTTGTTTAAGATTTCTCATAGAAGGTGTGCTAATGAAATTTCGTGACAATGAGAGCATTAAGGATTCAAAAATCATTGCATATGTATCAATTCGCTGATCTATTTTAGGACGGTTTTCCTCAATAGTGAATAAAGTTTCCCAATCAAAGCCTTCAACAGTCAAACCGAGATAATCGAGAATTATATTCCGTGAAATGGAAGTAAAATAAATATAAGTTTCGGGACGGTTAGAATCTTGATATGTACTCAGAAATTTAGATCCTGTAACAACTTCAAGTGGAATTTCAAGAGCATTAGGTTTATTCCAATAGGTTTCTCCATCTTTGAAACGCTCAATGAGCACTTCAGCAGTTTCTTGAACGATTCCTAACTCATGAACATAGTATTGCAATAAGAGAAAATCCCTATCACTTTCAGTATATCCATAATCGGCATCCAACTCCACATAGGGATAAGTGCGAACAAAATCCTCATCGATAGCAGGAAAAATATCT
>CAYPTZ010000892.1:0-2021 GCA_964413395.1 uncultured archaeon
TATTGGTGAAACAATAATGGATGTATTTAAAACACATCCTTATATTTTAATTAAAAAGAAATTAATCAAAAATCCCTTCTTTATAAAACCTGAAGAATTCTTGATGAATTTCAAAACTCACCCTCTAAAATAAATAAATTGACTGAAATTCTAGATATAGTGAATTTAGTTTATAAATTTGTTAAGAAAATATATTTAATAGTAGGCATTTATATTTTTACTTAAATTCAATGATATAATGTGAAATTGAACTACTTTCAAAAAAAAAAAATAAGAAAAAAATAGTTTCCTATAGATTACTACATAAAATTTCAAATCAAACGGAATAATTTCGTCTTTTTTTTGATATAGCCAATATAAATATAGCGAACACTGAAATGAAAGCATAATTTGAATAACCAGAGATGCTAAATGGATCATCAGTGTCTGTGTCTGTGTCTGTGTCTGTGTCTGTGTCAGTGTCTGTGTCAGTGTCAGTGTCAGTGTCGATGGGAGTTGTAGGAATTTTACCATTATAGGAAAGTAATTTTACCTCGAATATTTCGTCAACTTCTATTGTTGTTTGATCATATTAAAATACCATTATTATCGTATATGACTTCCGAATAATAAGAGTCGATACCACCATCAACCTCTATTCGTATACCCGCAGAATTATTTATTGATGTAACAGTAATTGTGTCTGCTGAATTTAAATTTAGCTCCGTTTCAATTTGGTCGGCGAGAGTTCCGATAGATAAGCCAGGTTCTACAAATAAACTAGGAAAAATATCCATACCCGAAATATCTGAAGCATTAAAAATATCATATTCTTGATCAGTATCATCAGGTGTGCTAGGCCAAGAAGTTAGATTTGGAGAGAAATATATATCGAAAATTTTACTTATATAATCAGGATTTGTCGTATCATCTATTTCTTTACATATTAGTTTTACATATTCAAGGTTATCTACACCACCTTCAGTAGATGAATATATTAATTCGTCATTAATTTTAACACCTGCTTCAGCAGATTGAGATAAAATTATGGGAGTCGCTGAAATAAGAACTAAGAGTATCCCACTATAAAATATTTTTGCTCTTTTATTATTATACATGATTATCACATATTTGTATTGAGTCTTTCAATTTGTTATTAAATATAATGAAGTAGACATTTATATATTTTTGCTGAAAACGAATAGGATTGATTTAGCAAAATCTAGATTATTTTTAATCAAAAAATTAATATCAAACACCAATTTAAAATTTGAAAATAAGTAAACATTATTATTGAAAAAATAAATGAATAAAAGAAAAAAGTAGTCTTGTATAAAAAACTAAACAACACATCAAATCAAACTTAATGATTTCGTCTTTTTTTTGATTTAACTAATAAAAATATAGCGAATACAGAAATAAAGGCGTAATTTGAATAACCAGAGATACTAAATGGATCATCAGTATCAGTATCAGTATCAGTATCGGTATCGGTATCAGTGTCAGGTGGATTTGTAGGAGCAATGCCATTATAGGAAAGTAATTTAATTATATCTACTTCGTTTCCTTCCCTTATTTGCTCATACCATATTAAAACACCATTATTATCGTATATAGCTTCTATATATTCATAGTTGATACCATCATCAACCTTTATTCGTATGCCCGCAGAATCATTTATTGAAGTAACAGTAATTATGTCTTCCCTGTTTAAATTCAGTTCAGTTTCGATCTGTGAGGCTAAAGTCCCGATAACTAAGCCAAGTTCTATAAATAGAAAAGGGGGAAAATCCATACCCGGAATATCTGAAGCATTAAAAATATCATAATCTTCATCAGTAGATTCAGGTGTGCTAGGCCAAGAAGTCAGAGTTGGAGAGAAATATATTTCGAAAACTATAGTAATATCATAAGGATTTGTGCTATCATCTATTTCTGTACAGATTAATTTTACATATCGACAATCTGGACCATCTTCAGTAGATTCATATATTAATTCGTCATTAATTTTAACACCTGCTTCAGCAGATTGAGATAAAATT
>CAYPTZ010000893.1:0-2019 GCA_964413395.1 uncultured archaeon
GATTATTATTGTGCAAAGAATTTGTTGAAAAGCACAATGGCACAATTTGGGTTGAAAGCGAATCGGGGAAAGGAAGTAATTTCAGATTTTCTTTACCAAAAAGAATAAAATAACAAGGAAACAATAGATTTTACTATTGATTCCGGAGATCGTGAAACTTACTATGCTATGAAAATGCGAAAGTTAAATCAGGACTTATAATAGGAGGAATTTTCAAATTTATGCGGTCTCTATGTATTTAAAAAAGAGCATTTAATTTCCCGGTCGCGACCATAATATTTACTATATTTAAATAGCAACTCTTAATCAGGAACATCGACCGAGAGTATTTTTCTTAAAAAAAGTATACTATGAATGAATCTCCTAAGAGTCCTCAAATTGAATGGTGTCAGATCGATGACCGAGAATGTTTGAAATTTGTTTTCGGAGGTACTTTTATGGAAAACGAAGCTATAGATGCCATAATCCGGTGGAAGGAACTATTTAGCACGAAAAAGGGTGAAAAGGTAATACTTGTATGGCAATGTCAGAAAATGAAGAGTTATGAACCTATGGCAAGAATTTTATGGCAAAAAGCCATTAAAGAGCTAAAGGATCAGATCGATACAATTTGGTTAGTAGCCGATTCAACAGTTATTCGGGCCGGAGCAAAAATTATGGCGCTCTTTACTACTTTTGATCTTAAAGTAGTTAATTCGGAGGAAAAAATAAAATTTTAGCTCTCTCCGGAGAACAGTAATTGATTTTTTTTTAATAGAATAATACCCTATTATAAAGTAGTTGTTTTTTCAGCTCAGGGCTTCCTCCAATAGCTCATTTTGCTCTTTAAATAATTTACCGCTTTCTTTTAACAATTTAAATTCTTTAAATTTCTTTTCAATGGCAACCAATATTTCGTATGGGCTTGTTTTGTAAAGAAATTCCTCACTGAAATTACAAAAACCCATGAATTCAGTCATCTCAGTTTCGGGTAGCTGAGTTACCCTGAAAATTATTTTCCGATTGTATTTCTTCTCGATAACACGTTGCCGTTCCTCTTTTTTTAGTACTTCCACATAGTTCATTCGTTGCTTATCCTCGCGCGACAATATGGGTACTCCTACGGAAACAAATCCGGTTAAAGGTCTGCCTAAGATTTCCTCATGCTTTTTATTTGTTGCTGTTTCCATCGCAATCTGACGGGAAAGGATAGCCAGGTTTTCCCTGAGCATGGTGGTCTCGGTTTCAGGTAACCGGAGTGATAAAAATTGCTGTTTAAAATCATGATAGCTTTTAAAAGCTCTTATACTTACTTCATCGATCTCATATATCTGAGGTGCAAGCTTTATCACAAAACCTGACTGGAAGCATGAATCGTCAATAGTAATTACCTTACTTAAATATCCCAATGCACTTATCACAAGTGTATCTCCTTCCGATACCGGGATTTTGAATTTTCCTTCTTCATTAGCAATATATCCTCTGCGTTGGCTTTCGTTATATAGATGAACAAATGCTATCTGCCGGCCGGTGGAATCATCGATAATATAGCCACGGACATTTGTGTGCACAGGGAACATTAATTGTGAATGAATGGGACAGGTTAGTATCAGAAATAATAGCGTAGCTAAGACTTTCATGTTTGCCGCCACTATTGGATTAATTTTTCCAAATTTGGGAACTTCTGGCCGTTTTATGGATAATTATTATGTTAATTGTTGTTAAGAAAGAATGAAATTACCCGGGTAATAATTACAACAAAGTATACCGAATCAGATTCAGATTGAATAATCTGTGTTTTGTATATTTGGACATAAATAACAAAATATTAATTTTAATAAAGCGAATAAATTGTAAACATGAAAGCAAGCATTATTTATAACAGTAAACACGGTACTACCAAGGCATATGCCGAAGAAATAGGTAAGTTCTTAGAAGAAAACAGTATCGAAAATCGGGTTGAATCAATTGATGGCTACGATAGTGATTATCTAAAATCGGCCGATTATGTATTACTGGGCTGCTGGACCAGCGGATTGT
>CAYPTZ010000894.1:0-2015 GCA_964413395.1 uncultured archaeon
AAATTTTCGACAAAAAATTGATATATATAAAGACCGATTTGGATTTTAAGATGATGAGTTCGATACTACGACTACTGAATTTAAATATCCCTCATTTAATGATTTAAGTGAAAAAGAGCTGGGAGAATGGGATGAACTTTTAAAAATCGCAACTCTACTGCGAGATTTAAAACCTTGGAACCATTTTACAAGTTTGCTTCCCATTGCTATTGAAGATCCAAAGACTAAACAAATCTGCTATTGTATTATTATGGGACATTTGGGTGAACATTATGGGATTGCTTGTTTTCTTGGTGATTTTGGATTAGAAGGGATGCAATTTTTAAATAATCACAATTCTCAAGATATTTTCTCTTCTGAAAATGAACTTTTATTTGGTGCTTTACTAAAAAAATATTGTATTTCTGTCTCTTTTGAACCCCAAATTTATCTTGAACCAATGGATCGAAATCTATATCATGTGTTAAATCAAAAAGTTCCAAGTCTAATTTTAGCATGTAAATTTCGGAAATTTATTCCAGGATTTTACCCTTGGAAGCTTGATATTCAAGATATACAATTTCTAAAAAATATCTTAAGTCAAATAATGTTTTTAGTTGAATCTTTGAACCATGGTCAAACTGATTTGAATTTAAGTGATATCAAACCAGATACATATATCCTTCGAAAAAAACCTTCAGGTGAGAATATTCCAGCAAGTAAATGGATAACAGAAATAATATCTAAAAAAAAATCCTTGAATTTTCTTCCATATAGACTTTTTGACTATATTAAAGTTCAAAATGATAAATATAATATGGAATGGAATAAAATCCTTAAAAAGAAAATAAAAAGTATTTTAGAAAAAGAAGATTTACAATCTTATCGTAAGCAACATATTTGGATTATTGGGGATGTTTGTTTATACGAATTTAGTCAAGGGGATTTAAAAAATATTTCTATCGTTGATAGTAGTGGAGTGCGAACACAATATTGGGAAGATATTAGCAATCAAGAAATTAAAATATCTCTAGATACTCCATATATCCAAAATTCTATTATATGTATTGATGAGAATTCGAAGAATATGCTTTTCTCCATTTGTGGTTCTGCTATTAGCTTATATTATAATTATATATCCTGTTTTCTTGATTATATCATCAATCATAATTGGTATCCAGAAAAAATTCAATGCTTAAATTCAAACTTTATTCCTCATCTTAATGAGATTTGTGGGATACTTAAAATTCCATTTGAAAAAATCGATAATTCAAAATTATTTGATGAATATGTGAAAATGTCTGATATTCTAGAAGAAATGATTGAAAATGGGGAAATTATATGAGATTTTATGTTCTCTAGGCCAAAATTAAAGAATTAAGATCATCAAATCAACAAAAATTCGTTAAATCATAATCTAACCATTTATAAATATCCTGTTTGCCATAAAGGATTTTGAACTAAAATGCATGTTCTCAGCATATTAAATCAAAAAATCATGTAATAAAAAAAAAAATAAGCATGATTCTATTTTAGATTATTTACGAGATGATAGGATTGTTGAATTTTGTCGAATTTGCCGAAAAACTCGAATGAAGATTGAGCATGAAAAAAAAAGAATCATTAAAAATAATTTATATAAAATTTGAAAATTTTTTTGCATTAATTTTGTGGAATTTCATTTTTTTTGCAATTCTTCTGTGGAAATTTTAAAACAAATTTAAGTTTTTACTCCGTAATATCGAGAAATCTCTTATTTTAAACGACATTGATTTTCATTATTTTGTTGGAATTACATGTACAAATGTAATTCCACAGAAATAATCTAAATTCCACAAAATAAATTTTAAAAATACCACAAATTAATGTAAAATCGTAAAATAGATTTCAATAATAGGTATATTTAAAAAAAAATTAAGCTGAGTTATAAACGATGCTTAATCTATCAATGGTGAGATAGATGGAATTAAACGAAGGATTGTATGAACAAGTAATAAATAAATTATTTGAAAGCAAATTTCAAGAACTTCAATCAA
>CAYPTZ010000895.1:0-2015 GCA_964413395.1 uncultured archaeon
TGCTAAAACTTTGATTATCCATCCTGCAAGTACTACTCATCAGCAATTAAGTGAAGAAGAACAATTAGCTGCTGGTATTACTCCTGATTTTATCCGATTATCTGTAGGCATTGAAAATGTTGATGATCTTATTGAAGATTTAGATAACGCATTAAAAATCTAATTTTTTTTTTTCAATAATATTTTTGGGAATAAATACTTTATCTATATATAAGAAATTATCCCGAAAATAATTACATACAATTCCAAATAGGTGAATAACATACTCGGGTCGAAATCCAAACATATTAAATTTGAAACTATAAGTTCTGATGAAAATCCCTTAATTTTAGATTGTGGAAAAAAATTGAAGAATATTGTATTGGCATATGAAACCTTTGGAATTTTGAATGAGGAAAAAAATAATGTTATTTTAATAAATCATGCATTAACTGGTGATTCTCATGTGGGGACTCATTCCGATGAACCTGAAATAATTGGATGGTGGTGTAATTTCATCGGTCCAGGATTAATTTTTGATACTAATAAATATTATATTCTCTGTTCAAATGTATTAGGTGGATGCATGGGGAGCACTGGTCCAAGTTCTATTAATCCGAATACAAATGAACCTTATCGTTTAACCTTTCCAATGATCACCATAAAAGATATGGTCATGGCGCAAAAACGTCTCATAGATAAACTCAAAATACCTGAATTATTAGCAGTAGTTGGTGGGTCTATGGGAGGGATGCAAACTTTAGAATGGGCAATTGATTTTCCTGATATTGTAAAATCTTGTATTCCAATTGCAACCACTTCCCGTTTATCACCTCAAGGAATTGCTTTTAATGAAGTGGGAAGAAAAGCAATCGTAAACGATGAAAAATGGCAAGAAGGTAATTATTCTACCGATAATCCCCCAATACGTGGTTTATCTCTAGCAAGAATGATTGGTCATATTACATATCTCTCCGATGAAGGGATGCATGAAAAATTTGGGCGTGATCTGAGGGATCATGATGATTATGAATATGATTTTCGACCAGAATTTGAAGTTGAAACATATTTAAATTATCAAGGAGATAAGTTTACAAAACGCTTTGATGCAAATACCTATCTCTATTTAACAAAATCAATTGATTATTTTGATCTTGAAAAAATACATGGGTCTCTTGTTAATGCATTTAAAAAATCACGATCTAAATTCCTCATTATCACATTTAAATCTGATTGGTTATATCCTTCCTATCAAGGAAAAAAAATGGTATATGCCCTTCAACAAGCAGGAAAACATGTAACCTATAGTGAAATTGAATCAAATTATGGACATGATGCCTTTTTGTTAGAATATGATAATATGGCCCCAATCTTAATAAATTTCCTAAATAATGTCGGAAAAAATCCAAAATTCAAAGACAATCCAAAGGTTAAAGATAATTTTAGCGAAGAAGAAAACTTGGTGAGCAATAAATGAAACGTCCAGAACACATGGTAATTAATTCCATGATTAAAAAACATACAAAAGTTTTAGATTTAGGCTGTGGTGATGGCACTTTATTAGAACTTTTAATGAAAAAGAAAAATATTGATGGATCTGGAATTGAACTTTCAAGTCAAGGAATAAGTGAATCGATTTCAAAAGGAATTTCTGTCATTCAAGGAGATATTGAGGAGACGATTTCAAAATATCCTGATAATGCTTTTGATTATTGTGTTCTCTCGCAAACTATTAACGAATTACGGAAATCCGATTTAGTTCTTAATGAAATGTTACGCATTAGCAAAAAATCGATCATTGCATTTTATAACATTGCTCATATTAAATATCGTTTGCAGATTTTATTACGAGGCCATTTTCCAAGGTCCAAAGATTTGCCCTATGATTGGCTCACCACAAATATTATGTTTCTCAGTGTAAAAGACTTCAAACTTTATTGTAAAAAAAACAATATCGAAATTTTGCATAGTGTTTTCTTATCAGGTGAGAAAGAAATAAAATTCTCTCCCAATTTACGAGCCAATTTATGTGTGTT
>CAYPTZ010000896.1:0-2014 GCA_964413395.1 uncultured archaeon
TTCAAACCCAGAAGTAATTTGTCCTAATTCAGGTCCTACCGATGGACTACTCGCAAGATTGGTTATCATACAAATGAGTAAGAAAGCGTGGCTTTTAAATTATACCCATTGTCTTTAATATTATCGCTATATTTTTGAACTTGAGAAATAAATTATGTGAGTTCCTGAAAAGAATTAAATCTCAGTTCGACAAAATTAATAATAAGATATATTCTCAAAACTGGTAAATTTATTAGAAGCAAATCAAAAAAAAATAAAAAATGGTAATCTTGATAGAACCTCTTATACAGATAGGATTTTATTACAAATTTTTTTACCTTTGAATTGACTTATGATTTTATGACAAAACAAAAAATCATAATCAACCATAAAAAAATTTTCAAAATATGGTTTCTCATTGGTATTCTTATAATCTTAATCCAAAACTCTCAAGTTCATCAAAATAGAGTGTCTGACCAAAATTTACTTCCGAAATCCTCTGCTTCCTACGCACCAATTAGTATTAATGGAAATGCAGAATTAAATAGTTTTTGTGTATTCGGAATTGGGACTCCTGAAAATCCCTTCATTATTGAAAATTATGAAATAGAAGGCTCAAATTCTTTCGGTATTTTACTATCAAATACCAATGCATATGTCATTATTAAAGAATGTACGATTAACGGTTTTACTTATGGGATAAGTTTACAAAATTCTTCAAATGTTAATATAACTCAAAATTTTTGTACAAATAATATTGCAAGTGGAATAATGGTTTCTGTTTCAAACAATAATACTATTTCATATAATAATTGCTCAAATAATGCAAATTCTGGGATATCTGTTTATAGTTCAAGCAATAACACTATTTCATATAATAATTGCTCAAATAATGCATTTTATGGGATAATGGTTTCTACTGCAAGCAATAACACTATTTCATATAATAATTGTGTCGATAATTTTAACGGTATATATTTTATATATTCAAATAACAATACTCTTTCATACAATAATTGTTCAAATAATATAAATAATGGTATTTATCTCACAGGTGGGGGTTATGCAGATTCTTCTCAGAATTATATCTTAAATAATACTCTTCAATTTAACTCACAAGGTCTATATTTAGATCAATGTTATGAGAGTTATATTTTTGGGAATCACAATCATAATAATTATATTGGAATATTTTTAGATCTTTCTCATAACAATTCGCTTATATCTAATGATGCTCGTTATAATGATTATTATGATATTGTTTTATTCTTTTCTCATGCAAACATACTCCAAAATAATCTTGGGAATTTTTAGAGTGAAAATTTTTTGGAATTTCATTAAAAATTTCTTCCATATATTCCATAATTATCATGAATATTTATTAGAAAAAAAACTTGATATTAAAAAATATTACACCATTAATAATGCAAAAAAGTTAATCATAATTACAAAATTAACCACTTTCATTTAATTTTATGTTGAAAACTCACACTTTTTTTTTAGAAAAATTTCATGAAATTATTCTATTTCAATATATGGCGATTTCCTTATAAATTTGCTTGAAAATATTGCACCAATACACGTTTTAGTTGGTTTAGGGAATTTGCTTGTTTAATTCGATTGATTAACGATTGTTTACTATACCCATCCCCCGACTTTTTATAGATTTTTGTCGGGTGTGCGCAGGTGTTTGATTCAATTCTAAACAAATTTTTTTCTAATTGGATATGTCGTTCAAATTCTTCATTGTAGATTGAATTTTCGGGAAAAATATTTAATTTCGGTTTATTAGTTGTCATATTTATCTCTTATTTTTTTAGTGTCTTTTTTATGTGTGTCAATTTCTTTAAGGAAGTTCGTTAATAAAAGTTCCATTTGGTCACGCATCCAGCTAGGCAATCTGATGACATCCAGCAAGTCAAGTTGTTCCTTGCACAAATTCTCGACATTCCTAATATAAATTTTATCAAAAGGCTCAGATCGGTTATATCTTGTCTCTAAGATACGATCCACCAAATCTAATTCATTTTTAATC
>CAYPTZ010000897.1:0-2009 GCA_964413395.1 uncultured archaeon
ATAATTGTTAGAATATAAAAATTAAAAGAGAATTTTAATAGAAGGAGATTGTGTTCAAGGATTTTTTATCGATCTACTTCCTTGGGGACTGTTATTATTTTAAATTATTTAAATTTACCATCAATAATTTATTTTAGATACTATAAACACACTCCATTATTTCCACTCCAATCTAAAAATAAAAGTAATCAAAAATTTTTAATAATATAAATAATAAAAAAAGCACTTCCTTGATTTAAATATTTAATAATATTTAAAGAAACTTATTAATAACAAATTAAATAATATTTTCCATAAAATTTTATAAAAATACGATATTTTTCCATAGGAAATAAAGGAGTAACAAAATATGAATTATTATATGGTGAGAAATCATAAGTTACTTTAAAACAAATTATAACTTTAAAAAATGATAAAAATGGTATCTTTTAAGGAATTAGGCCTATCTAATACAAAAAAAATGTTTGAAATTGCCCAAGAAAGAAAGTTTGCTGTACCAGGATATAATATTAATAACTTAGAACAATTACAAGCAATAATATTAGGATGTGGTGAATCAGAATCACCAGTCATCATACAAATAAGCCAAGGTGCAAGACAATATGCAAATCAAACAATGTTAAGATATTTAGCTCAAGGTGGAGTTGAAATGGCTAAAGAACAAGGATTTGATATTCCTATCGCACTTCATTTAGATCATGGTAATTCATTTGAATTATGTAAATCTTGTATTGATAGTGGATTCTCAAGCGTGATGTATGATGGAAGCCATTTAGATTATGAGGAAAACATAAAGGTTACAAAAAAAGTTGTAGAATACGCAGCACCAAGAGATGTTAGTGTGGAAGCTGAATTAGGCGTTTTAGCCGGAATTGAAGAACACGTTAAGTCAGACGTTCATGAGTTTACGGATCCTGATCAAGTAGAGGATTTTGTAAATAGAACTGGTTGCGATTCACTAGCTATAGCAATTGGTACCTCACATGGTGCATATAAGTTCAAGGTTGAAAGAGCTGAAGATATTCCAGAATTGCGTTTTGATATACTTCAAGAAGTTAAAAAACGATTATCAAATTTTCCAATTGTTCTACATGGATCATCATCAGTCTTAAAAGAATATGTAGATCTTATAAACCAAAATGGTGGGCAACTAGAAAGAGCTTTTGGAATACCAGAAACTCAATTAAGAAAAGCAACTCAATATGGTGTAAGTAAAATAAATATTGATACAGATGGAAGATTAGTAATAACCGCAATAGTCAGAAAAATTCTTGCTGAAAAACCAAAAGAATTTGATCCAAGAAAATACCTAGGTCCTGCTCGAGATGAATTGAAAAAAATGATAATCCGAAAAAATAAAGAAGTACTAGGTTCAGCCGGACAAGCTAAATATATTAAATAAATATAAACGAATATAAAAAAAATCTATTTGGGAATATAATAATATTCTTTTATTCTTTTTTGATAATCATCTTTATTACTACCAATTTTATTTACACGAGGACGTTTCGTGATTGTATCTCTCCTAAAAGTTATAGCCATCATTTCTAAGAAAAGATTGAAACCATCTCTGAGATTTTGAGGTGCAAGCGCATTACCTTCAACTCCAGGGGTTCCCTGAAATACTAATATCGAATCAGCAATGAAATCTTGAGTGATAATATCATGTTCAACGACAAAGGCAGCTTTTTTTATCTCCTCAACTGATTTTCGAATCAATTGTGCAACTTGTAATCTCATCTCAACATCTAAAAATGCTGAGGGTTCATCTAATAAATATAAATCTGCTTCTGTTGATAGGCAGATTGCGATAGCAACTCGCTGTAATTCACCCCCGCTTAATTCTGAAACTGTTCTTTCACTAATATTTTCAAGCTGAAGATTATTGATTAATCTTTTTTTATAAGATTGGCTCAGATGTGGAGCTAACTTTATTTGCATTATCAATTCAGATACTAGGGAAATATTTTCAATTTTAATATATTGTGGTTTAATTGAGACATTACGCT
>CAYPTZ010000898.1:0-2005 GCA_964413395.1 uncultured archaeon
ATTAGCTCCAACATCAATAAAGGTCTTGACTGGTTTATCTAATAATTCTTCAATTTTCAATTTTCCAGATAATTCTTCAATTTTTTGATTAATATATTTTTTTGATTTTTTTTTTTTTTTTAACAGATAACTATATTTTAAATTTTCTCTTGGAGAGAGAAATAAACTCAAGTTATTTTGAGGAAATTGATCAATATATCCAATGTTTTGTAAAAAAGTCCTTTTCTGAAGATTTGTTAAATTGTGAATATATTCATTTTCAAATTTTATTCTTCCAGCGTCAATATTCTCTATTCCCATGATAATACGCAATAGAGTTGATTTTCCAGAACCAGATGAGCCAATAATAAAATTTAAATCTTCGGATGTCATAGAAAATGAAGTTTTACCAAATAATGTAAAATTAGTTTTTACATCATATGGATGAGGAAAAATTTTAGTTAAATCATCAGCATGTATTGTAATTAGTTCATTTTTCATTTTTTCTACCTTTATTCTGTATGTCGAAATATTACTGAAAAATCAATTTTTTTATATTTTCTATTTTCAATAAAAAAATCTATTAAAATAGTCATTAAAATTATGATAGTAGACAAACTAATAAAAGATATTGTCTCTTGTGAAAAAGAAAATAATCCAAAAACATTTTTCATTATAATAAATGACAGTATTATCATTAAGATTAGTGAACTTATGATAGATAAAAATATTAATAATATATCCATTATTACTTTTTTTTTCCTGATTTTCACAGAATCTGAAGATAATGCTATTATACCAATTTTTTTAGAAAATTCATCTAAGTGAATATTTTCAATATTATTCAACGAAATATTCAAAAAAATGATGAATATTATAAGCTGAATCAACATATAATTAATTTTATAATTAATTTTAAATATACCATCATAAATTTCGGGATTAATATATTGTACTTTGGAAAACATATTTTGATTTTCAAAAAAAGCAAAATCTTCACTAGAAGGTTGATCTTCTAATAAAACTAATATTTTTTCATTAACTTCTAAATTATTTGCATTACATGTATCAATCAAAGCATTTTTTGACATAATTACAAAGTTAGATGAAGATTCTATCGAATAGGGGCTAGTAATTACTGGCCATTTTATAAAAAAACCACCCACAATATAATTATTTCTTTTAATCATTCCTTCTGATTCATCATAAAATAATATGGGAAATTTTGAACCAACAATATATCCTTCATCTTTATAATCCTGAGATATAAAAACAACATTGTCTGAAAAATTGTTGGCATGATATGAATTCTCGAGCCATATATCTATATTTGAAAGACCATAAAAATTCATCCAATCCATATAATCTATCCCCAGAATATTGTAAGATATCGAAACATCTTCATGGGTATTATTGAAATTTGATTCTAATTCTATATAAATAGTAAAATCTTCAGTATTTTTATAATTTTGAATTAATTCCAAAATAGTATTATTTGATTTTTGAGGTAATGTAATATTAATGTCAGAACCATTATACCATGTATTTTCTTTTGTTACACCATCAACAGCTGAATAACTTATAATAGTTAGGGTAAATATTAAGCAAGTTGTAAAAGTAATCGCTAACATTCGTGAAAAAATTTTATTTTTAGTCATTTTAATTAGAAAATAGAGGGGACTACAAGTAGAATTTCTTTTTTTTATTATATTTTGATATTTTGTTAAACTAAATTTTACAAGATATCTTATCAAGTAGTGAATGATAAAGCTTACAACTATCGCGCCTATTATCAATAAAATTATAAATAAATAGCTATATATGTTGGAAAACCCAATAAAAGTTATTATAATAATAATGGTAGATAATAAAATTATTGAAATATTAAATTTTTGAAAATGAGAATCATTTTCCTCCAATTTATTTATAGTAGATTTGTTTTGAATTATTCTTCTAAACTTTAATTCATTTAAGAAGTATTTATAAAAAAGAATTAAGAATACAAGACAATAATTCATAACTATGT
>CAYPTZ010000899.1:0-2003 GCA_964413395.1 uncultured archaeon
TGATGTTGATTGTATTAGTTCGGATGAAGAATTAAAAAAGGAATTGGGAATGCCTCAAATAATCGATTCTATGAAATATGCTATTGTAGATAGATATAGCGAACAATTTTGGGAAACACTTCGAAATTTTGGTTTAGAATATCGAAAGGGAAAAATTTCTATAGATAAAATTTATGAAGATACCGATATAAAATAATTTTTTTTTAATTAGTAATAAGGAAAAAATAAATTTATTTCGAATTAGCTAATGGCCCAGAAATCGCCCTTAGTCCATCCTTATTGATTACTACCATTTGAATTTCAAAACCTGATCCTGCATCTCTAGCTCTTGAGGCATCTAAAGCTTTCTTAGCAAGTTCCATACCTTCTTTTTCAGTAATTTCAGGATAGTATTCATCCTCAATTACACCTAATGCATAAGCACTTCCAGAACCTAAACTTGCAAATTGTTCATTTTCAGACATGAATCCAAGAAAATCAATAGGGTAAATATGACCAACCCAGTTATCGCCTTCATTTTGAACCCCCCCAACGATGTGCCACGCATAAAAGAAACTTCGACCATTAAAAAGAATATTTCGCATGATATTTGCGATTTTTGAGACTTGAGGTATTTTTCCAGATTGAACGTGCTCAAGGCGACTGATTGCTTGAACTTGTCCTACGACATATTGACAATCTGCTACTCCACCAGCCATAGTTGCCCCAACATATTCATTAATTTTAAATAATTTTTGTGCATTTTTTGTTGCAACGAAAAATCCCGCAGTTGCTTGACTTTCTGTGGCTAAAATGACAGCACCATCACACACAATCCCAATTGTTGTTGTTCCTGTTTTAAGCATTTCAATTTTATCAGCTTCGGTCGGGTGAGAAGTTGGTGGCATTTGTGGATTAGTATTCATATTCATATGTTAAAAATAGAACGACTGCTTAAATTTTTTAGCGTTCTCCTATATATTTATAAAACATGTCAGAAATTAACTAAAAAAATTAATATTCTCAATTTATTCTAATTATAAATTTTTCTAAAAACTGGATTGGATAATAATGCATTTTCGATTTTCTTAATGAAAGAATGCCAAGATCTTGTTCTCGATTAATATAGAGAATATTTTTAGGTAAAGTTTCCGAAAATAGTTGACAAATTGCCTGATATGAACCAATAAACTCTGGATTAGCTTTTTCAATATGACATACTATAGTATCCTTTGATATTTCTTCAGCTATTGTATAAGCTACGATAGAATCAGCAATACAAATACATCCACCAATAAGATTTAGTTCATTAAAATGTTTAAGAATCCGTTTTATCCCATTATTTTCATTATTTAATGACTCATTATCATCACATGCATGTTTGAAACACCAATCTTCTTGCATTTTTAATACTTGTTCAATATATTTATCGCTAAGAGGGTAATAATTCCAATTATATCGCATTTTGAATTTGTTTAGTTTTTTTCTTACATTTTGAAATTTATTTCCTGAAAATGTTGCAAGATCTTCAGTTGCATGAATATAATCCCAATTTGCACGATCTTCAATCAATTCGATACTTGAAAATTCCTCTTTAATTTTTTGAACTAAATTTTTTGGAAATCTGATTATTTCTAATGACTCACCAATAATGGATGCATATTTTTTTAATTTATGAATCCCTTCTAAAATATTTTCACCAATTGGAGGAAAAGCAACTATTTTACCTTCTAATTTCCTTGAAATAAGTAATATACAATGCTCACACAACATCCATTTAAAATTATAATAGTTTTTCCATAAGAAAATATTCGTAAAATTACATTCTGAGATCAATAAATTTGATTTCTCGATATATTTATCAAATATTTCTTTATCCTGTAATTCCACTTCTTTAAAATTAAAATTATCCATTATTTAACTCTTGACCTCATCTTTAAAAAAAAAAAACTTTTGTTAATAATTTCAATTAAATATTTAATAATTCTTTCATAATTTCATGAGGCAATATTTTTAATAAACCT
>CAYPTZ010000900.1:0-1999 GCA_964413395.1 uncultured archaeon
ATATCCTTCTTGATTAAATTTCCAACATCTTGACTTAAAGCAATAAATTCAATCAATTCGAAATGATTATTTCGGTTTAGGGGTGTATGTGCGAAAATATATACTTTTCCTCCTGATCTACAGGAATTTATCATACACCAGCCGCAATATCATTACGTCCTCATGGATGGCACTCGGGGCGAACTCTATCAGATTCGCACTCATCCCAAAGAGCACTATTAAGGGGAATAAAATGGAGAAAACTATGATAGGATATCCTAAATTTATTTTTTGAATTCCTTTTTTTCCTTTAGTCCAAGATATCGAAACATTCAAATTGCCTTTCACTGATATAAACATAATAAAATGACAAATCATGTCCACAAAATTCACTCTCATCAAAAAAAGCGGTTTTTTCGAATTTCTCTTTTGATAATGTTATTCATTGTTGGAATTACACCTCATCGAAATTCTGCAATAATGCCTCCAACTAGTGATCTAGGTCTTTCCCCGGAGATTCCTTCTGATATTAATTATATTAAGATGATTCAGTCCTTATCCTTGCCTCCGATGTCATCAAACAATATAGGAAATACTTCTGACTATTCCACTTTCCTTGGGGGTTCTGATCGGGATTATGCCTATTCCATGGTTGTTGATGATATAGGAAATGTTTATCTTACCGGCAATACGTTCAGTTCCGATTTTCCTACCACTCCAGGGGCATATAATGAAACTCTATCTGGTGATGATGATATATTTGTGTGTAAAATCAGTCCAGATGGTTCTAAACTCATCTATTCAACATTCATTGGCGGATCGAGCCAAGATAGTGGCCGTAGCATGGCTATCGATGATGCCGGAAATGTCTTTCTCACAGGACGTACAAATAGTTCCGATTTTCCTACCACTCCAGGGGCGTATAATGAAACTCTATCTGGTGAATATGATATTTATGTGTGCAAACTCAATCCCGATGGTTCAGATCTCATCTATTCCACATTTATTGGAGGTTCCGATTTTGAAGCATCTGGAGACTTGATTATTGATGATTCCGGAAATGCCTATCTCACAGGAAAAACTAATAGTGATGATTTTCCAACGACCAATGGGGCCCATAATCGCATTTTAAAAGGAGATAGTGATGCCTTTGTTTGTAAGCTCAATTCTGATGGGTCCGATTTAATTTTTTCAACATTCCTTGGAGGAATGGAACACGAATATGGATTTGGAATAGCTCTTGATGATTTGTATAATGTCTATATTTCTGGATTTACTGGGAGTTCTGATTTTCCCACCACTGAGGGATGTTTTGATCCTATTTATAAAGGAAATAATGATCTCTTTGCGTGTAAGCTTAATTTTGATGGGACTGCCTTAATCTATTCCACATTTATTGGAGGTGCAGATCAAGAGATCAATCAAGGAGGATTGGCTATTGATAGTTTTGGAAATACGTACATCGCTGGATACACCACCAGTAATAATTTTCCAGTCACTGATGGTGTTTATCATAACATTAATGAAAATTCTCAAGATATTTTTATCTGTAAACTTAATGCTAATGGAACGAAACTAGTATATTCAACCACTTTTGGAGGTTCAAGTGGTGATTGGTTAACCGATTTTGCACTAGACGATTCCGAAAATGTGTATCTCACAGGATTTACTGGTAGTAGCGATTTTCCAACAACAGAGAACGCACTAGAATCAACTTATCACAGTAGTTTTGATATTTTTGTATGTTGTCTTAGTTCTGATGGTTCTATATTAATGTATTCCACATTAATAGGAGGATCTGAAATTGACGCTTCTGAATGTATTGCACTTGATAATTCCGGAAATCTATTTCTTGCTGGCGATACTGCTAGTTTCGACTTTCCCACTACTGATGGGGCATTTAATCGTAGCTATAGTGGAAATCGCGATATTTTTATCTTTAAATTCACCATGCCGCCCTATATTCCCAAATCCTACACTACTGTTATCATAATTCTCTCTTTCTGTGGAATTACCGCTG
>CAYPTZ010000901.1:0-1998 GCA_964413395.1 uncultured archaeon
GGTTCCTGCGGAGAGTGCATCAATAAAATAAGTTACATCAAATGGTGAAAATTGCCATGTTCCAGTAGTTAGCAATAGATCATCCCGATATATTGAAAAATTACAATTAGGATAGTAATTATCAACTATTTCCCATAAAAGCGTGGTAGATTCCCCATAATTTAAAGTTGTATCCGTTAAATTGTTAATATCGGGGGGTGAGTTTATAATGTTGATCCATACTTCATCGTCAACCATACTTCCATAACCATCAAACACTTTTATTGTGAAATTATGTAAACCTATCGTCAATAAAGATAAATCTACGCTAATTGGTATCGTAGAAAGCCAAAAATCGGGAATATTAAATAAATCATTATTTTGAAGTAGATTATCAAGATATAGTTCATAAGTTTGATTAAATACTGTAGAATCCTCAACTTCCCATGATAGATGGGGAATGGTAGAATTGAAATCATAGGTGGCATCGTTTAATGGTATGAGTACTGGTAATTCATTGTCAACAGGCACTTGTCGTTTAAAGAGGAGACTTAAATTCCGAGTATTTTCATCAAGATCATGAAAATTATTTCCACTTTTTCCGTCTCGGTAATTCAGACCTGCAGTATAGACCGTATCACTTGATAATATATTTGCATAATTTATTTGTATATCTCCACTTTTCCAGATAATTACTTGAAAAGTCCCAGCAGGAGTAGTTTCTTCCCAGCGAGATATATTAATCCAAGATGCAATAAAATAATCTTCGGTGCTTTGAATATAAATTCTGGCACCCTGAATAGAATATGTTGGATCTAAATTAGTACAATAAGGACTTATTACAAAACTAGAATCGTCGTTATTACTAGGGAATCCTTCATTAAAAAATGCATAAGCATTATTACCAAATCTAAGATAACCGTTAGAAGATACTCTTACGGATGAAAAATTTCTATTATAGAATGGAAATTCAAATTGCATGACTTGAGTTGAGTAATCTGAATTAAATAGATTAAGTTCAATTCCATCAGAAATATCTACCCATTGAAAACTTGAATTTATATACATGGTATAATTAACTACTGGAATAATTTCGGTAGTAATGTTTACACAATTTGACTTAGTGCTATTTCCATTAAGATTTTCTGCAATTAATACATAATAATATGTTTTATTTTCTGTGACATAATCTTCAAAGGAATTATCTCCTCCGTATATATATTTTTTAATTGGAGTTAAACTGGTAAGATCTGTAATATTACTTTCTTCACGAAAAAGATGAAAAGAATCAACCTCGCCTTGTGAATCCCAACTTAGTTGGATAAATCCATCGTCATCTAGTTCTGACCCCATTTCATGAAGGAAGGGTGATTCAGGAACATTATATTCAATAGAGACATTTTCACAGTTAGATATACTACTATTTCCATGAATATTTTCTGCAATTAGAGCATAATAATACGTATCTTCCCCTAAACCATAATCATTATAATCGTCATCTGTCCCAGTAGTATATCCAATTGGGGTCATACCAGCAACTGAAGTGATTTCTGATGTATCACGGAATATGTAGGTAAAATCAACATCATATTGCCAATTCCATTCAATAGTAATATCTCCATCGATATCTGGATTAGGGTTGATAGGATCTAATTCAGGTGCTGCTGGCGGTATATAACTAACTGTAACACTTTTACAATCAGATATTGAGGAATTATGGGTACCATTTGTTGATACAATGACATAATAATAGGTATTTTCAGCCATGTCAATTTCTTCATAGTAGGATACATCAGTTTGTGCAATTGGTTGCATTTGAGAAATATCCGTTATTTCTTGAGTATCTCTAAACACGTAATATTCTAAATCCATAACCCCTGATGGATCAAACCAATCTACATAAAAATCACCATTTAAATCTGGATTAGGATTGAATGAAGATAATAATGGTTTGAGAAAGGACTCCCGTTTTGTAGTTGCATTAAGACAATTTGAAATGGTTGAATTTTCTTTTCCATT
>CAYPTZ010000902.1:0-1307 GCA_964413395.1 uncultured archaeon
GAGCGAATTGACGAATTTTAAAAAAGAGTTCTTAGAATATGAAAAAAATAAAGAAAAATTAACAGAGGAAATAAATTTTGTTTCCAAAATCGAAATAAATACAAGTTCCAACGTTAAACTCATCAACGAATTAAAAACCCAGATCAATGATTTAGAAAAATTTATTGAATTGAGAAAGAAATTTAATAATATTTTGAATGAAGAAAAAAAAATCATTAAAGAAAACAAGAATTTACTGTCACAAATTGAAGAAAAAAGTCTCTCCATAGTGCAAACTAAAAAAATAATTTCTAACATGCCTATTATTCCACCAAACGAAATTCCAGAAACAGAAAATCGGCTTAAAGAACTTAAAATCCAACAAAAATTTTTAAACCAAAATTATACAAATAAAGAACTTATTCAATTGAAACAATTCAGACAATCGATTCAAAAAACGTCAGAATTACTTCCAAAATTTTCAAGAAAAATATTTATAAGATGGATGAGCACGAGTTTTGTGTTTTCTATTCTTTCAATTATACTAGGTACTATAATTCACTCAGGATTATTCGCTTCAGTAATTATTTGGATAATTCTCGCCATTTATGCTTTTTTAAATTATAAAGGATATATGGGTTTTACAAAAGATAATCCACTATGGAATAATTTGAAGAATAATCTTTCGGATTTTATTGGTACAACAAAATTGATTGAGAATAAAATAAATTTGATAAAACTATTTCCAGAAGGAAAAAAACAGATTATAGATGAATTAGATTTGAATATTTCATATTGGGATAGTCAACAGGATAACCAAAAATTAGCAATTTCTATCAGTATTCAAGAAATTACAATACAAGATATTCATGAAATTGAAACCAAAATTAAAACTTTAGAGGAGAAATTAATACGATCGAAGCTAAGCATTAAAAATGGAAAACAACAAGAAAATCTCTTATCTGAAAATATATTAAATAATCAAACAAAACTAGAGATTTTAATGAAAAATGAAAAAAAATTAAAAGAAGATTTAAAATCTGTGCAAGAAGAGAAAGTAAAATTTGATGAGAAAATTGTAAATAATACAATCGAATTTTGGGCAAAAAAAATTCAGGAAAAAAAAGATCTATTTACAAAAACCGAAGTTGAGAGTGTTCATAACCAAATAACTATTAAAAATTCTAAAGAGAAAATAAAAAAGTTTAAAAATTTGATAAATTCATTTAATCTTGATAAAAAAAAACTCCAAGTTGCAACTATTAAGAATAATCTTGAACAGATTCTAAAAATGATTAAAAATGAAGAAGAAAATATTTCAAAAATGG
>CAYPTZ010000902.1:1317-1995 GCA_964413395.1 uncultured archaeon
AGAAATTCTAGAAAAATTTGATCTTGTTATTAAAAAGGAATCGTATGAAAAGCTAAAAAAAAAAATAACTTTAAAAGAAAAAGAAATAACTCAAAATGAAGAGATTATATCACAATTATGTGAACAATTTAATATTATTTTAAAATCTTCAGCATTAATTGACATAACTGCTAAATTACATCATATTCAAAATAAAATTGATGAACTGCTTAAATTTTTAGCAGAATTGAATGATTTTTCAAAAATAGAATCATTTCTTAGTAATATTCCTAAATTTATTCAATATTTTAAAGATCTTAATTTTAATAAAGAATCACTTTTAAATCTAGAATCTGATTATATTGAATATCTTGATTTTACATCAGATTTAAATAAAATAGATATTCAAGTGAAATTAAAATCAAAATCAATTGAAAAAATAAAAAATGATATAGATGAAGTTTTTAAAGATGATTTCCTAATTTTGGATACAACATTTCAACATACAAAAAATAATCAAGTGGAATTAAAAAAAACTGAAAAAGATTTGAATAATTTTTTTATAAATTACAATCTTGAAAATTTGAAAAAGAAGAAGCAAGAATATTCTCAAAAAATTCTTATTAATAATAAAAAAAAGATGGAAGATCAAAAAAATATTACACAATTGAAGTCAGAAATAATAAATCTAAAAAATAA
>CAYPTZ010000903.1:0-1993 GCA_964413395.1 uncultured archaeon
AATTCTTCAGCCCCTTCGGCCCAAAAACCACTTCCCCATGGATTTTTTGGTCCTTTCCAGGATTCTGTCATTATTGGATATTTAATATACCAAAAATTACCTTCCTCATCAATGGATTCAGTTTCTAAATCTGAGATTGCAGATTCACAACGGCCAGGACACCAATTAACCATATATTCTCCACGATAAATAAGTCCTTTATTATAAAGGCGATAGAATGCTTCTCTGACAGCCCGTGAACAGTCTTCATCTAAAGTGAAATGTTCACGACTCCAATCACAGCTGATTCCTAAAGATTTTGATTGAGTAGTAATTCGAGCGTGATATTTATCCTTCCATTTCCAGACTTCTTTGATAAATTTTTCTCTACCAATTTCTTTTCTTGAAATGCCTTGTTTGGAAAGCTCACGCTCAACAACATTTTGAGTGGCAATTCCTGCATGATCGGTTCCAGGAATAAAAAGCGTTTCCTTATGCAACATCCGATTATATCGAGTCATTAAATCTTCGAGTGAAATTGTGATTGCATGACCAAGATGAAGTTGTCCAGTTACATTAGGTAATGGAAGAGTGATACAAAAGGCGGGGTCTCCTTCTTTGATTAATCCCAGTTCTTTTGCTTTTTCAGGTTGAAAAAAGCCTTCCTTCTCCCACCAATCATAGAGATCTTTTTCAATTGATTGATGATCATAAACCTTAGCAAGTTCTTGTGTCATATTTTAATTCTCCCAATGATGATTTGGATAGGATATAGATTGTTAAAAATTAGATTTTAAAAAAAATTTGGCTTTTTCAAATAAAAAGAATAGTTGATTTAATTAACTAAGTAAAATATCATAAATCAAATGTAATATTCCATTTTAAAAGTGTTTTTTTAAAAATTATACATTATTTAATTTAGTTTTTTAATTTCATAAGGTTTTTAACTAATAATTATTCGTAATAATCACAACTTGCATACTATATTGAACAGTAAAGTTTATTAATTATGCGAAATCCATATTTTTATTAATTTAGATTAATTATTAACCATAATGAGTATTTTAATCAAAGATTTAATTTTGTATAATAAAGAGAGAAACAAATCACGAGAAGATTTTATTAAATTTTTAAACCTACGTAAAAATGAGGGATATTGGACTTTAAGACGAATAATTTAGTAAATCAATTCTTCTTCTTTTTTTCATTGAATTACTTACTAATACATAATTTTGTGTCAATAATTATTTATTGAATAAAATCAATATTTTTATGATTTGATTTATGAACGATATAGAACTAGTAAATCAATTAGTTGCAGAAGCAAAAAAATGGGTAGGTGATTTTAAACTATCTAAAGATTTTATAACAGCAGGAGCAGTAGCTGCAGCATTAATTACAAAAACGGGAAATATTTATACTGGAATTTGTTTGGATATGGCTTGTGGCATAGGTTTCTGTGCAGAACATTCAGCAATCGCTGAAATGTTAAAACATCATGAATCGGAAATAAATATGATTGTTGCTATAACTGAAAATCAGATTTTACCTCCATGTGGTCGATGTCGTGAATTAATGATGCAAATAAATTCTAAAAATAGTAAAACAAAAATTGGTCTTCCTAAGAATAAAATTAAATTGCTTGAAGAATTACTCCCAAATTCTTGTATGGATTTGTTATGATAATTTTTTTATCTCAAAAAAGAAAAAAGAATTTATTGTTGGTGTTGATGTTGTTTATTTCTTAGCACAATAACAGTTGTTATAATATAAACAATGCATACTAACCCCATTATCGCTTTGAAGAGGGCAAAAATTGAATGAATTATAGCATAAGCTGCAGGAAACCCAATAGGATCAGAAATCATCAAAAAAATAAATATATTCTCAATAATATCACAACTAGCAGCTAAAATACTGAGCAAAGCAGATACGCGCCCAAATTTTTCCCTTTTTGAATTTTTCTCAAATTTACGACTTAATAGAATAGAAGAACTTGCCAAAGCGATACCGT
>CAYPTZ010000904.1:0-1992 GCA_964413395.1 uncultured archaeon
ATTACAGATACTGAAACATTTTCGGTTTCATATTCTATAAAACAAGTTTGAGATATGTACGGAACTGCTAATTCAACATAATTAAATTTTTCAAGTTCTGGACAATCATCTAGAAATAAAGGTATCGTATTTTGTGACTCTCCTTGTAGTCTATCCATGCGGCTCATTCCCTGGTTTCGTGATATAGAAACAACATTCGTTGCTAGTTGATCCTCAAATTGACGCTTAACTGTGTATTCTAAACCTAAATTTAAAGACAGAGATCCAATAATAGCAGATATTCCAACCATTATACCTAATATCGTTAATAATGCGCGCATTCTTCGAGTTTTTAATGAATTAAATGCTGTTTTAATTTGGTCTTTTAATTTCATTAAATATTTCTCCTGCTATTTTATTTTTTTTTTCATATTCATCAACCGAATTATATATCTGTCCGTCAATTAAATATAATGTCTGGTTTGCTAATTTAGCAATATAAAGATCATGAGTAATAATTATTACCGTAATCTTCTGTTCTCTATTGAGTTTTATTATCAATTCAAGGATTTCATTTCGAGTTTTACTATCAACATTACCTGTAGGTTCGTCCATCAAGAGATATCGAGGCATTGGTTCTCTTGCAAGTGCCCGAGCAATTGCCACACGCTGCTGCTGTCCTCCACTTAATTCGTTTGGAGAATGATTGATACGATCACTTAATCCAACTAAGTTTAACATTTCGGTGGCAATTTTAACTCGTTTTTCTTTTGTCATTCCTTGAATTGATAATGGTAGTTCAACATTTTCCAAAGCAGTTAACCGGTTTATCAAATTAAAAAATTGAAACACAAAACCAATTTTTCTTCGATAAATGATTAATTCATTTTTATTCATTTTTTCTGTATCTTGACCGTCAATCAATATATGTCCTTCAGTTGGTCTATCTAAAACTCCTATCATATTTAAAAGGGTAGATTTTCCACTCCCTGAAGGGCCTAAAATTGAAATAAAATTACCTTCTTTTATTTGAAGATTAATTCCTTTTAAAGCAGGAACATCCATTTTTCCTTGAAGATAATTTTTTTTTAAGTTTTTTGTTTCGACAATATAAGTCATTTTTCATTTCACTATTTATGTTTCTAAATAAATAACAGTTTGATCGATATATGAACGATTCTGGAACTTAGGTCCCAGTGGGAACATTGGTTCTATTAAAATGATGATATTATGAGAAAAATTAGATATTTATGTTTTTTAGAATTTTTCTCTCGATACCTAAAAAGCATTTGTGATTATACCATACTATTTCCAGTGACTTCAAATGCAATTAAAAAAGAATATTGTAATGATAGTATGGATATAATTTTGTTTAAATTAGATGAAAATGGAGAAAAATTGATTTATTCCACCTTTCCTCATATCCATTAGATAGTATTCTCTTATTGAGTATGGTCTCTTTAATTTCTGTGTATATAAAATAAGAAATAACTATTAAAAATATGGAGATTCTTTTTTTTTGAGATATTAATGAACAAAATTTATAATTATAGAATATTTTTTTCTCATAATTTGTACGGATAAATACTCTCATTTTGATCACAATTCTAATGATGAAAATAACCTAAGAATTAAAAACCAACTGTCGATAGATGTTGAGATTTAAGATACTAATATTAAATCTAATTAAAATTGGAAAATAATTATAATTAATTTACTCACTTCATTAAAAAATGAGTATGTGATGAATTTATTCGCCGGTGGCGGCTCTGAAGGGGGAATCGAAAAGTAATATTTCTATTTTTTTATTTTAAATCATTAGGTTATAATGGTTTATATAGATCTTAAGATAATAATAAATAAAATGAAATCATTTGGGAAAGAAAGATTAATTTGGTATATTTTGATTACTTTAATATTGGGAATTATTGCTATTTTATTTAAAATTCTTTCTATCTCTTAGGAGTCATGATAAAATAACCTGTTCAAATTTTTTTTATTTTTGGATAAATC
>CAYPTZ010000905.1:0-1991 GCA_964413395.1 uncultured archaeon
ATTTAAGTATAATATTTCTAAATTCAATATGTTAGAGATTTTAAGATTTATTTTTATAATTGCATGGTGGTTTATATTTTCAATTTTAATTAAAATAATTGCTAATAAAATAGTATATAAAAAAGATTCTGACGAGGAGGACATTTGTGTGGTTCTTTTCTATTATATTTTTAGTTATTTTATATGTAATTATTTTATAACAACTATTATATATAATAGCAACTTTTCTATAGATAACTACTCTTCTGAATATTATTTACCGTCTGCAATTGGACTTTTATTAGCATTATTTCTCAAAATCGGTTTTGTTGTTAAAAAAAACAAACAAACAAAAATGCAAAATAAGATCGATTCCGCTAATTCAGACCAAAAACGTTCCAATGCAGAAAGGTTGAAGTCTGAAGTGCAGAATCTTATGGATGAAAAAAAATATCGAGAAGCTTGGAATAAAGTTCAATATTCAGATCATTGGGTGATTAACGATTTGAAATCTATTGTAAAAAATATTGCAAAAATAGAAGATTTGTATGAAATAAGTGATAGTCTGTCATTAAACGATGTATCAACAAGCTTGAATTTGACAAATAGAAATGATCTAATCGAATTTATTAAAATTAATCACAAATACCTCCAGAATTATAGAATAAGAGGAGAATATTTATATAAAGATAAAAAATAATGCGATGGAGGGTATTTTAGAATTAAGAGTTTTAATTATTTTTGAAAAATGAGAAGAATAGCCATGCAGTCATCTAGTAAGACACATTTTTTTGACAAATTTAATCGAAAGTCTTAATTATTGAATATTATGCCATATTCCATAGGGATTATATAATTGGTTTCTTTAACAATGTCTTTAAAAGCTAAGGCTTTAATCGAAAATAAGTTCTCAAAAAAAAACATGATTTTGCAAAGTCATCTTTAGTCTTATTGAAGACATATCTGTATGGCGATAACCTTTTTACTTGCCAAAAATTATCATTATTATGATCCTTCCCGCTCAATCTGATGATTATGATTATGTTAGAATATACTATCCATCTATTTTAGACCATAAATGTCCTTTGTGTCAGTCCAATATTGTTCACGTGTATGCTGATGCAGGAAAACTTGTTCACTGCATTGAAGGAGATATTTATCAGGTGGTTGAACTATATTGTTGTATCAATTCAGATTGTAAATGTTCTAAGCATCCCTTTAACCCATCCCCTCGATTTGATTATGGAAATCGATATTGTGGGGCAGATGTATTTAAATATATTGCTAATGAATTTTTACCTCCACTGAACCAAAAACCCGAACAAATCAAGAATAGATTGCATAAATTATACCCTGATTTCCATATTTCGCTAGCAACTCTCAGTCGAATGTGTGATGATATTCTTAAAGTGAAATCATTTAATATAGACCTCAAAACACATGACATAATTCAAGAACAAGGATTTATTTTACTTGGAATGGATGGTCAAGATCCAGGAACCAACGCACCTGCAGTATGGGTATTCATGGACCTTATGTCTAACCGTATATTAGCTACAGCAAAATTTGATACTCTTGATCACAATGTGCTCCATGATTTTCTTACTTCTCTCGAGGCTTATTACGGAGTTTCTATCTTGGGATGGGTAACTGACAAGCAAAATGTCATTACCAAATGTCATGATACGTTCTATGTTGATATTCCCCACCAATATTGTCAATATCATTTCCAAACGCATTTATGGAATCATATTGAATGCCTTGACCGTAAGATCTTTATACCCTTGAAGAAATTAATTACTAAGTTGTATTTTCACTCTGCAAGTTTATCCAAAACTGTTGATTTTGAAATATTGGGCAAAAAATCAGTTAGAGAAGTGTTTAAAACAATCGATCTAGATTTTGAAATTGCTATTTCTTTAAATGACAGAACAGATAAATAATCTTCTTTTTCCGAAAAAAAATGTCTAATTTAATTTCAAATACTACAACTACTAATGGATTGACAGTTA
>CAYPTZ010000906.1:0-1989 GCA_964413395.1 uncultured archaeon
TAAATCAATTAAGAAATCGTATGAAAAAAATGAATTTATCATTTTCCCCACACAATAGAATGCTTATTTCTGATTTTTACACATTTAAACTGCGTTTTGGGGATGACAAGGGGGCATCCCGACAAAATCTACCAAAAAAAACTCCAACAAAAAATCGAAATTATCCAGTTATAAATTCGTCTCATTAAATGGTGCTTTTTCCCAGTAATCATGAAGTTTACATAGACACTTGCTTTAATTAAGACCATATTTGTTTGTATACGATTTCCGATTTTAAAAAGCCCGATTGTCCAAGATGTAGATTGTCCATCGCCAATTAAATTTCCTCGTTTTTTCTTAATTCCATTAATTCCTTCATTTTGACCTCGAATATGATATACTAAAAACCACGAAACGGTCCCTTGTGGTATTATAGAAAGCCCAATTATCCGATCGCATTCAGTTCCATGCATTCGGATTTCTTTTCTGGCATTCATGACTTCTTTTCGCAATCTTTTCTCTAATTGTTGCTCTTTTTTTGTAAGACCCCGAGATTTGGCTTTAATTTCATATTTATGGAGTATTTTCCGTAGGATTTTTGATTTTTCTTTATAGAGTATGGGTTTTTCCATGCTTTCTGAATAGGATTGAACTTCATCAGTCCATTTTTTCCGTTCACTCATATTTAAACCATTTTTTATGGCTAATTTTGATAACTTTGCCAATTTTCCCGCTTTTTCTTTTAATTTCTTCAATAATTTAGAATTTCGGGGATTTATATCAATAAATGGAACCGAATCATTCGCAATAATATCTTCAATGATATAGGTTGATGTATATCCAGCATCAGCTGTTTGAACCCATATATCTTGGCCTGATATGTTTGCTAAATCTTGAATGGGATTCATCGTAATATTAAATAATGCCGCGTCCGCTGTATTTCCACTTTCCGTAATGGCTCTAATTGGAAGACAATACGTTCCAGCTCCAATTGAACATTTTTGACCATAAAAGGAACCACGAGATCCAACCCCGTTTGATGCAGTTTTATCTCGTTTATCAGCTGGAATATGAGTTCCATCAACGGATACAACAGTTAAATCATGAATTTTATTGATTGCTAAGATATAATCAAGATTATTTTCCATATCTCCAATTAATGTTTCAATTCGGGTAAAATAATTATAAAATGCATTTTTACCGGGGGCACCCGTAATAAATCCAAGCTTTCCCGCAAATTTAAAGATATATTTTTCATTTTCATACTCCGCTTTCTTAATTTCTCCAACAAATTCATTAATACTTGAAAGATGTTTAATGAAAAGAAATATGCGTGCATTGAAGTACGGCATCAATTCAGCCCGAGTAAAAACATCCACAGTTGGAAATAGTGTTGATGGGGGAATATTACCTATGAATAATTCAAATGGAGGTGTTATTCGCTTTTTTGAATTTATGTTATGAAACATATATTTTTCCAATGCATTTTTACTAATATTAGTATAAAAATAGTCGATAAAATTCTCCATAAGACTATTAAATATACTTCTATTGCATTCTAAAATCTTTGATAAATGTAAATAGGCCCAGCTTCGGCTAGGAATACTTGGATTTAATTGTAAAATTTTTTCTTTAATAATTTCCATATTATTCAAGAAACACATGGATAAAATTTGCCCATGATCTAAATTAAATAAAAATTGTACTATAAGTAAATGAATTAATTGATAAATCCTTTTTGATTCTCGATCTAATCCTTCTACCAAACAATAGTTTTGATAAATTGTATAGATCGGCTCACGAAACACTTCAAATCCTTGTATTATAATTGATTGATATTCATTGTCAAAATAAGCACCCAAATAATCCGAATTATTCATAGTATTAAATAAAATTAAGTTTATGAGCCTTTAAAATGTTTTTTTATTAATTTAAGATTTTGTCGGGAAGCCCCCCTAATTGAAGGAAAAAAGTTTGAAAATGTTTCGCCTTAAGATAATGATAATAATG
>CAYPTZ010000907.1:0-1988 GCA_964413395.1 uncultured archaeon
AACTTATTGAATTTATTCGTCTCTTTCCTGTACTTAATATTATTTACATTGGAATTATATTTGTTGTTGTAGTTTGATGAAATGAGGTTATCTTTCATATATTTATTAACAAAAATGGTCCGGCTATCAGAATCTCTAATTTGTACTGCTGATGGAAGGTTATTCATAAATTCATCAAAAATTATAGTGCTTTCATTTAATTTTTGTTGATAACTTGCTAATTTTTCTTTTAATTGCTTGATTTTATTATTTAAAGAAAGTTCTCTAAGAGATATTTCAGATATCTTTTGTTTCTTAAGAAATAAGCGTTTAATTAATTCTTTTTTCTCTTCCGATGTGATGTTTAGTTTGTTAATAAAATCAATATCTTCCATTTCTTGATATTATTAAGTCTAATTTTTATAAAAATGCGATCAATTTTTTGTTATTACTATGGAAATGTACTTTCTAATTCATTTTTGATAAAATATAAATAAGATCTTCAATCTTAAATTAAAAACTTAAGGGTTATGTCTTTTTTCTATCTTAGCTCATTCATTTCTTCTTTACGTGAAAAAGGTAGTAAATCTTTAAATTAGCTATTTTAGTCGGAATTATGTCTAATTGCAAAAATTTTGTACTATACAGATGTCATCCTAATTATTATTTATTACATTAGAAGTTAAATTATGAGTAAATGCTTCTTGATAAAAGAGTTGAAAAATAAAAACCATTTTTATGAATTAAATCAAAAAGTGAAATATTATGAGAATTTGAACGATTATAAAAATGGAATGGAAGCTTTTGCTGATTACGTTAACTATATTCGGACTATGAAAGATCCAATTACATTAATTAATTCCTATTTACGATTTACGAAATATTGTATTCAAAATAATGATATATTATTTGCACGGGATTTATATAAAGAAGCTCAAATTTTAATCAAAAATTATGAACTGTTCAATAATTCAAACATTCAACCAGAAATTCATAAAATTTCAATGAATATGAGTTTTCCATCAAAATAATTCAAATTTTTCACAAATTTTTCATAATTTATTTCTCCGCTTTTTTTTTTTTTTTTAATCAACATTATTGACAATATATGATAATCTATCTAATTTAATAGGATTAAAAATACAATTTTTGAAAATAATTTTATATAAATGAAGTTGATAATATTCTGCGTATCATATACATAATATTAATCTTGAAATTCTAATTAAAAGATTATTCAAATAATGAGAAGAATTGCTTGTAATCGTCTTTCTAAGATCAATAAAATTCAATTATTACAGCAACAAGTGTCCTTTTGGGAAAATACAAATCATAATTACAGAAAATCCTTAGAGGTATTCCGTGATTATATTCAAATTCTTAAAGAATATAATGAACCTAAATCATTAATTAATGCCTTCATTAGAATGGGGCGATATTGCGAAAAGATGGATGATCGATTAATTTCTTGTGATCTTTATCAGGAGGCAATTGATTTGCTAATAAAATCTGGTATAGGAACCCAAGCTCATATTAAAAATTTGAGAATGAAAATGCCCCGGCCGCTATCCTTCATGATGTTTTCCGGTTTGAGGGGGTTTGACACCTTGTCGGGATTGAATCCCTTGCCTTCATCTTTCACTTCGATAGTGATCTGTTTTTTCGTGACCCGGAAACGGATGCTCACCTTTTTTTTGGGATCTTTTTGATTGCCGTGCACGATGGCGTTGCCCACCACTTCAGTGATGGCAATGGCGATGTTGTTGCTTTGATCTTTTGATAAACCTGAAGCCGCAGTGATTTTCTCTGCAAACGTTTCCACTTCGGTCAGTTTTTCAAGTTTGCTCGGAATGATGAGGTTGTATTCTTTTTGATTCATGATCGCTTTAGCTTTTTTTATCTTCGGTTCAAAGTTTCCAGCTCATGTTCAGGTCCAGCCGGGTGAGAACATGTCTTTTTTGATCGAGAATTCTTGTGCATATGTTATTTTTGAATTGCATGGTTCGACA
>CAYPTZ010000908.1:0-1986 GCA_964413395.1 uncultured archaeon
TTGAATATTAATAATCGCGTGATGATTTTGCAATATTATGTAAGTCGTAGCAAGACTTAATCCTATATGTTTTGTTTGACTATCAGAATCATTTCCATCATGAAGAAACCAATCTGTATAAAAAGGTTCAAAGAGTTTTTCAATTTGATTTTTATCCAATCCAATTCCATCATCTGAAATTATCATTCTAATATATTTCTTTTGATTTAAATTGAAATTATCAAGAGATATATCTATATTTCCTGATTCTGGTGAATAAATTTTTCTAATTTCTATTGCCTTTAAGGAATTTTTTAAAATTTCAAAAATAATGTATTGCAATTGATTAAAATTTCCAAATATCTTTGCTTCACTTACTTTATTGTTTACTTTTATTTTGATTTTGGAAAATTCAGTGTCATTTTTGAACTTAACTATGCTTTGATTCACCACTTCGACTAAATCGGTATTTTCTCTAAAATGTTTTTCTTTTGCTATCTCTGAGAAATTTCTAAGTTCCTTTAATACTACTTTAATTCGATTTCCTTCATGAATTATTTCTGATATGTTTGATTTTAATCGTTCTTCAATATTATCTTTATTTTTATTTTTATTTTTTTTAAGTTCTTGTTTTAAATCCTCAATGTCATCCATATGAATTGATAAAGCTGAAATCATACTCATAAGTGGATTATTTATTTGATGGTTTAATTTATCACTTATAACTCCAATTGTTGCTAATTTTTCTGCAATGATTAATTCTTCCTGAGTTTGATGTAAAATTCTATCCTTCTGAACTAAAGCCAATTCTTTTTGATTTAGAGCTACATTGTATTCATCAACCTTTTTTAAAAGATTATGCTTTTCTGAAATATCTTGACCAGTTATTAATATAGAATCTAAACTTTCTTTTTGATTTCTAACCGGAACTAAAGAAAGATTGATTAATCTTGTTTTTTCTGATGACTCACTTTGTGAATTTTGATGAATTAATTCAAATTTTTGATTCAAAATTGTTTTTCCTTTTCTTGCATCTCCAAATAAATTATAAAATTTTTCTTCATTTTCTCCAGATACTAAAGGTATTTTTTTGTTCATCATCATACTCGCAGTGAAATTCGTACATTTTTCTGCTGCTTTATTCCAAAATTTGATTTTTCCTGTCAAATCTGTGTTGATGATGATATCAAGACTAGAATTTAATAATAAATCAAGAAAATTACGTGCTTCATTTTCAACTTTTTTAGAGGCTTCATATTGTTGGTTTAATTTAGCATTTAATATTGCAATACTGGTTTGTTTTCCAATTTCTTCTACAAGGATTTTCTCATTTGATGAAATTTTTTTTTCTCTCGTTTTGAAATAAAAGCAAAGTGTTCCAATTATTTCACTGTTATGATAATTAAGGGGTATTCCAATAGCATATTCAAAATTCGCTTTTTTTAATTGGGGATATGCATCCATATTTTTTGAGTAATTTGATAAGGCTACCGGTTGATTTGATTTCTCTCTGAAAATTCTTCCGTCAAGTCCTCCTTGTTCCGGTATAAGTATCATTCCTTTGAGGGGTATATCTGATGGAATGTTGTATAAGCTATTAAAGAATCCTAGATTTGATTCCCACAATACAATAGTTCCAGCATCTGCCTTGAGAATATCTGCACTTTCACGTATTATGTTTTCTAATATTATATCTGGTTTCTTTACATCCAAAAGTATTTGTAAGAGTTTGTATATTCTTCGTAATTTCTCAGAAAAATCTTTCTCAGCTTTGGAATTATCCTTTTCCACTTTTACAACCATTAATCTAAGATGATTCGCTATCCTAAAAAAATTATTTTGTTGTGTATTTTTAATTTTTTAAGAAAATTATAAATTTTTATTTGTGATATTTTAAATTGGTGATAGTTTGTCAAATATTTTCAAAGGAATCACAAGTATTGGTATAGTATGTAATGATGATCTTAAATTAAGTCCTGTTGCTGCAATGATCATGCGAGATTTAAT
>CAYPTZ010000909.1:0-1983 GCA_964413395.1 uncultured archaeon
TTGTCGGGTAGGTCGGGATCATTACTAACCCGTTCCCCCCTCGGAACGTAACGTGACAGTTTCCCGTCATTACGCTCGAGCAAACAGAACTGATGCGTCACCACCTCTTATTCAATGCAAATCACGACGGTCTGGTCGAATGATATGGATTCAACAGCCATTTTGCCTATTTCCGACCATCTTTTTATGTGTTTATCATTTTTTATAAGAAAAGAACGATTTGTATTTAGTTATCCAATATTTGCAATTTCCAAAGTTTTCTATGTGCAGGATTGAAATAACATTTATTCCCAACTATCCATTTGTATGATTTCCGCTTTATATCAGAGAATCGATGCAGTGTCCATATTTTCCCATATAGAGTCCAACTTCTATTTCTGACAGTTGTAAAATATTTCTCTTTTATCCACCAATTTCTCTTCATTGGATGTCTGCGAGTACACCATTTCCAAGTCCATCTAAAGACTATTGCATCCATTTTGTAAAAATCCTTATGAATTCTGCAGTATTGATAATATCGTGCCCATCCATGAATGATTTTATTTAATGCATAGATTAATCCATCAATTTTAACTTGCTTGTTTGTATCCATCATGTATTTTATCTTTTGAAGTACCCGTTTAACTGATGATTTATCAACCTGTGTCCATAATGCATGTCCTAGATGTTGAATTATGTGAAATCCTAAAAATGTAAATCCTTCACTCTTATGAACTAGTTTTGTTTTTTCTTGGTTTAATGATAAACCTTGTTTCTTTAGCCTGTTAGCTAAGATTATTTTAACTTTAGAAAGGATTACTTTGTTTGATGTTAAAATAACCATGTCATCAGCATAACGGACAAGAGTTAAAGGATAATACCTTCCGTGATACTCAATAAGTCTGTTAAAATTGTAATCTAGATCATTAAGGGCAATGTTTGCCAGCAATGGTGAGATAATTCCTCCTTGGGGTGTTCCTTTAGTTGCTTTAATAAGTTTATTATCTATCAAAACACCTGCTTTAAGCCATTTATATATAATTGGTTTAAAGATATGAAGCTTGGAGAGTAATGGTGCATGTGCAATATTATCAAAGCAGCCTGTTAAATCTGCATCCAAGATAAAATCACCTTTTCTGGTTTTAATACTATCCTCAATAACTTTAATTGCATCTTGGGTAGAACGCCCTGGCCTGAATCCGAATGAATTTTTATGAAATTTACATTCCCATTCTGGCTCAAGTGCAATCTTTACAATGGTTTGTATAACTCGATCAAAAATAGTTGGTATACCAATTGGACGAGTTTTTCCGTTTGATTTTGGGATTTCTACTCTTCTAACTGGTTTAGGACGATAAGATTTCATCGAAAAATGTTGTATTTTCCTATAAAGGTCTTCTCGTTCTTCGTTATTCCTACATACACGACCATCAATTCCTGGTGTATATTTTCCACGATTAATCATAGTTACTTGTCTTATCGCATATATTTTTACAAAATACGACCGGATTGTTAACTTTTGAAGATTAATTACCAATTTAAAATCTTTCTTATCAGTTGCTTTGTAAATTCGACCCTGTAGTCGTTCGACGTATAATTCAACTTCTTTCCAGTCAATATTTGACCAACAAATTTCATTTATAGTTTTAGAAGGGTTGAGTTCAATACGTTCCATGTCTGATTCATTAATTTTTATCAATGCTTAATCATCACATCTCTTTGAAGTTTCTCGAGTTCTTTTTACAATGTTTACCATTCGGAAGTCTGCCTCCTTTCAGAGTAGTGTATAACACCTATCCCCACGATTACAGCAGGGCATTAGCTTTTTCCGAATTCCTCTATCTACTGATCCTTCCCTTTTCCTTACGGTCAAGATACCAATTATTATCAGTCTACATAGTCAGTTATCCTGACGGTCATTTTGGCCTTAAGTAGTAGATATTAATGGAGATCATTAGACTTACCAAGTTCTATATAGTTAACTTTCAACAACTCCCTTAGGTA
>CAYPTZ010000910.1:0-1981 GCA_964413395.1 uncultured archaeon
TGAATTTTGCTGTCGTATTCAATGAAGAAATTCTTGATGAACTCCCTGCTGATATGCAAAAAATGGCAATTGTTGAATGTCTTGCAGGTGTAAGTGTGAGTGAAAGTGATACTATTTCATTAGAGAAACCAAATTTTAATACTCATACAGGTGTGTTGCAAAAATATGGACATGAATCAATCATTACATTACACGAGTCAATTAAAAGTCTTTTTGATAAGAAAAAACAGAGGGAAGATGAAGAGAAGGCAAGGATAAAAAGTAAACGAGGTCGAAAGTCAAAACAATAATAAATGAATCAATCATAAATCCTGATAAATAACTGTCAGGATTTTTTTGTTTATAAGTATTTATAGAAAATCAATTACAATGAATTCATATAATATCACATATCCTTTTAGAGATGATAATGAAACAAATAGTTTCATTCAAATGAATCAAGTGACTAAGGATTCATATAGTTCTAATTTATTATTACTTCTATTGACACAAAGAGGTGAAAGATATTATGAAAGTGATTATGGTACAAATCTATTGAAATATATTTTTGAACCTAATGATAATATAACAGCACAACAAGTTGAAGAAGAAATTAGAGAAACTGTTTCATTGTATATACCAGAAGTTAAAATAAGTTCAGTTACTTTTAATTGGAACACAAACGAAGAAGGGAATCTAATTAATGATAATCAATTGAATGTTAATGTTCGATTTGTATATACAGAGGGTTCTTTAACCGAACAAGGAAATATCGATTTAAATTTTTAAAATATAGAAAATGGCAACAGATGTAATGACAAACGTAATTCAATACGGAAGCAGAACTTTCGGAGAAATTAGAACAGATTTAATAGCATTAATTAGACAAATGTATCCAGAAGTTCTTTCAGACTTCACAGATTCAAGTGTTGGTGCGATGCTTATTGACTTAAATGCTGGTGTTACCAATAATCTCAGTATTAATACTGATAGAGCATTTCAAGAAACTCAATTAGAATATGCTCAACAAAGGTCAAATATTCTTAATATTGCTAAAAACATGGGATTTAATATCCCCGCTCGTAGACCTTCTGTTACTGTTGTCGATTTCAGTGTTGAAATACCTGTTCTTGGAAATGCTCCTGATGCAAGTTATTATCCTGTATTAGAAAGTGGTGTACAAGTAATCGGAGGTGGAAAAATATTTCAGACTCAATCAAATATTGATTGGAATTCTAGTGTTAGTAGTTTGGGTGACCCTAATCGTAGTATTATTCCAAATTTAAATACAAATGGTATTCCTGTGAATTATACTATTACAAAAAGGGAAGTAGTTATTAATGGTGGAACAAGTGTTTTTAAAAAAATAATTAATACAACCGACATTATACCATTTTTTTCATTCACATTGCCTGACCCCGATGTTATTGAAATTGAGGGTATTTATTTATTAGAAGGTACTAATTACGCTGCAACTCCAACTGAGGATTTTACTGATGATAAACGATATTATGAGGTAGACTATCTGGCACAACAACGTGTTTTCATTGAAGACGGATTAAGTTCAAGTGCAAATACTAATACGAATAATATTAAGACTGCAACATGGATTGATATTACAAGAAAATTCATAAAAGAATATACACCTAAAGGATATTGTAAATTGACATTTGGTTCAGGAGATTCGGATGTTAATGCTTTTCAGGATGGTTTATTAAAAGAGGGTGTTAGTAATCGTTATTTTCTTGAAAATTTTTTAAATAATACCGCTTTAGGTGAAAAATTAAAAGCAAATCATACATTATTTGTAATATATCGTACTGGTGGGGGGTCGAGTTCCAATATTGGTACAAACGTATTGACTCAACTTGGTTCATATACATTAAGAGTGGTAGGTTCTCGTCAAGAATTGAATCAGCAAGTTCAAAGAAGTTTAAAAACAACTAACCCAATTCCTGCGATTGGTGGTAATGATGGATTAAGTGTAGAACAAATAAGACAA
>CAYPTZ010000911.1:0-1980 GCA_964413395.1 uncultured archaeon
TGATTTAGATTTTATTCAATTTGAAGAATTTAAAAAAAAAAATGATGAACTTTATTCAGCATTTAATGAAATTTTAATTGATGCAAGAATCAACCAATCCTTAATGTATTCATTAATTAATGAATTAGGGTGGAAAAAAGAAGATTTCAAGGAGATAATTGAGGATGATCTTTCAGAAACAGTAAAAAAAGGAACTTTTGGTGAACTTTTAACCTCAAAATTGTTAGAAGAATTCTTTGATTATGTAATCCCAATAAAAAATTTACATTACAGTTTAAATCAGAGGATAGCAAATACTGGAATCGACGTTTTTGCTTTTAAACTTAATAATTTAAACGAAATTAAGGAATTTTGTCTCATTGAATCAAAGGTGAGAACTTCAACAGATACCTCTGTTTTAAATGATAGTTATGATTTTTTAGAACAAAATCATATTAAAAAAATTAACCAGTTTTATTTAAGAACTTTAAACATTTTAGAAGGAAAAAATGAAGAATGGTTCAATCAATTGAAAAAATTCTTAAAAAGCAGAAAAACAGAAAAAAATCTAGAATCAACCAAAATATCTTTGATAATGGAAAAGGAAAAATGGAAGGATAAATTAATTGGAAATTTTGAAAAAAAAGAAAAGAAACTTATTCCTGATATTCAAGTTTTGAATACAAATATTGAAAATCTTAACGAGTTTATTGAAAGAATATTTAAAAATTGTAATTTTGGGGCTTAAAATGAATATAGATTTATTAAAAACTGAAATTAAAGAATTATTCTTTAATTCAAGCTTTCAGAAGGAAATTAGTCAAATCGCTTCTAAAGCAATTTTTGATGAAATTGTAGTGGGAAGTACAAAAATAAATTGGACGATTGATATTCAAAGAATTTTAAGGAATTTGACCTATTTTTCTTTTGCATTTCATAAAATGCTAAATTTCTCATCAAATAATAATTCCCGAGATGAATTTATTGATATTTTAAAAAAAATTGCCTATACTTGGGAAAATATTTCGTTATTAAAAGATCTTAATCAAAGGGAAAATTCACTTCTCAATGCTGCAATTTTCTATGAATTTTCAAATTATCAAGCAAATTCCATATGTGTTATAAATAAAATAAAAAAAAAAAAATTTGATTCAATACAAAATTTAATATCACAATTCATTGAAAGAAAATACGTAAAGCTTTTAAAAATCTGTAAGGATCTGGAAAAAAATCCCAAATCTAATCCAACCTATAAGAAAAATGTTGACCTAAATGTTTTATTGACATCCCTTATTGCGAAGTTTTTACATAATTTTATAAATTATTTTTTAAAAGGTGATACTGATGAATTTAATAGAGGAATTGTTTGCCTCAATTTTTGTTTAGACTCTTTAAATAAATTAAATTATGTAGAAGAACTAAATTTACTCAGAAATTTTAAAATTTTATTACCAATTATGAAAGAAAGATCTACATGGCAATTACTATCAATGATAGAACCTAAATATAAAGCAAATTTTAGCAAATATTTTAGGATTTTAGCACGGGGAATTAATTATAATATTTTTGAAGCAAGATCTATTTCAGAATTTTGGAGTTCTCAGGTTAAAACATTAAAAAAAGGTTTGATCCAGAATAATTCAAACCAAATAATAAAAATGCCTACAAGTGCAGGGAAAACTAGGATTGCAGAATTAACTATCATAGATTCACTGACTCGGTATCCTGATAAAAAAGTTATCTATGTTGCACCATTTAATTCATTAGCTTCCGAAATTTCTAATTCGTTTAATTCTATTTTTCATGAATTAGGCTATAATATTTCTGATGTTATTGGAATTGATCTAAATGAATTTGAGGAAAAATTAATTGAAATTGCAGATATTTTAGTGATAACTCCTGAAAAATTAAATATGGTTCTTAGAAATTGTTTGGATTTATTCAAGAATGTGAATTTGTTAGTAATTGATGAATATCAAGTTATTTTTGACAAAAAAAGAG
>CAYPTZ010000912.1:0-1979 GCA_964413395.1 uncultured archaeon
CTGTTCTACCAAATGCAGCATCGTCTCGGTCTCTTAAAGTATAATTTTCTGCTACTAAAACAGTTAGTATTAGCCCACTTGGCAATGTTACGCTTTTTGTTTTAGCCTGATAGTCCGCCCATGCCTTTAAATATTTCACGGAAGTTCTGAGTTGCTCACCGTTTACCTTTAACTGCTTCATAAACCAATTGTGAAGTGTTTGAGGATTACTTACATGCCATCCGCTTTCACCTTTTTCGGCCAAGTAATGCACCTTATTATAAATACCATAAATAGGTAAATCGACATGATACTGTCCTGAATAAACGACCCTTACACAAGTCCTTTTATCTATCGGGCCCTCTTTTGTATGCCCCTTAACAGCATCATAAATCCATTTATGTACTGTCTGTGGTGCTGGCCATTTATCTTTGATTGTACCAATATTTTGAAGATATACTCCATCATCGATGTCATATTCACCATCAAGCGGATTTACAATAGTTCGCAAAGCGTATGAACCTTGGCTCCAGAATTTTGGAGACTCTGCTTTTAAGTTATTGCTAAAATACTCTTTAATTTTTTTTCGTAATGCATTTTTTCCTTTTTTTAGCGAGTCTTTCTTTGAAAAATTTAACTTAACCACGTCATGGTATTTTTGAAAAAGATCATGGCAATTTGCCATTTCACACCTCCTGTTATTTTCAGATAAATTTTTTAATCAAATCTAAAAATTGCTCAAGCCATATCAAGGATGTAAGCAATGTAATAATAACCCATATCCATTCATAGAGCGATTTAAAGTGTGATGTCTTTGTACATTCTGAATTTCTATATTTTTCAGGATATAATGATTTGCCTTCTATATATTTGTTTTGTTCGTAGCATTCAAGAGCTTCTTCGAGAGTTATCATAACTTCCTTATTTGCATTAAATCCTGCCTCAATGCATAATAAAAATTTTCTTGTCAAATACCCAATTATAACGATGAATATCGTTAGGACTAGTTTTTGAGATATAGATAGATTGATATCGCGTAACAACATCCAAGCCACAGCTATGCCAAAACCCAAAATCCAAATTGCAAAATTTAAACTTCTTTCGCGCATTCTGTGAGATGCATTATATCTTTCATTTAACAAACTTAGTAATGTATCAACCTTTTTGTCATCATTGATATTCATAAAATTGCCTCCTTAAGTTTAAGGGGAAAAGGGACAGAGCCAATTGTCTAGTTCATCCTACTCCTTTTTACTTATCTTTCAGTTAAAAATCTAACAAATTAGCCGGGGTTGTTTTAAGGGCTTTCGCGATTTTTCCAATAGTATCGATTTTGAACACAGGTGGGTTTTTACCTTCTATTCTTTGTAAATACTTATGTGACAAGGGACGGTTCTTTGTCACACTTTAATCCTCGATACAATACCTCGGTTAATACGGAAAATTTCAGCTATCTCCCTGATGGACAAATTAGATTTTTTTTTAGATTTAATATCAAATCATCCCTATGATGTTTATTCTGACTTTTAGGAATATCTTCTATCTTTAGCGCCCAAGACCTGCAGGAATTTCCCATAATCTTATTCTTCTGGGAATAGGCTCTTTCCCTCATTTCCCCAGAGCATAATATGATAGATCCCGGTTTTACTTAATGTCCTTCTTTGTCTAGGCATAATAATTTCTTGTACCTAATCTTTTTTAAATTATACACCTATTTGCACAATGTGACAAAGAACCGTCCCTATGACAATATGGAAAGAATGTTTTTAATAGAGATATAGATTTGCAGTATTTGATGATAAGCAGAAATCTTTCTTTCTCCACTTTCTAAATTAGATACTGTAAAATTATCTAAATTTCCCTCATATGTTTCTATATAAATGAGATGTGTCGCTATCTTTAATCTCAAAAGGTTCGAATCCTATCCGGCTCCTCTTAATTTGAATCGATTCTTCTAATTGTACTCATTTTTTAATGGGTTCAATATCTTAAGCCTACTT
>CAYPTZ010000913.1:0-1979 GCA_964413395.1 uncultured archaeon
TTATTGACCTGTGATGAAGAAGTACGGATCAAAAGAATGATGGAGCGCGATGAGGATACTTATGAAGATAAACGTCATGAAACCCTTGTTCGAGAAGAAAGTGAGCGTCAACGTTTTATTGATTTATATGATATAGATATTCAAGATTCTGCAACAATTTTGGCAAATTTTAATCTGATCATCGATACTACAAAATTATCAATCAAAACCATTGGAGAGATCGCAATTAAGGCATTATCAGATATTGTAACACCCTAATTTTTTTTATTAATAGTGTAGAAAAAAAAAAAAAACATTCTTAAAAATTGAATGTATTATTTTTAGAAATATCATTTTGAATTTTGTCTTTTTGTTTCATTTCTCACCTCCAGCTTGAATTTTATGTTCTTTTTCTCACCTCCACGCTGTATTGTGTCTTTTTGAATTCTTCCCTTGTCTTTTTCTAATTATTGACAAAAATTATGAATCATGTAAGTTCCACATTTTCCACAATAAATATTTTGTATTTTATTGTACATATTTATGCCTCCCTCTATTGAAAATTATCAAACATTAGACTATTCAATTGTATTCCACAATATCCACAAAAAAACCCTTCAAGATTAATTTTCCCTCCACATTTAGAACAATATTTAAGGTTTTCATAGTTAGATGAAATTTTTTTTTCTTCATTTTGTGGATATAGTTGAGTTCTTTTTTTTATTCTATGAATTTTTAGAAGAAAACCCAATAATTGAAAAATTATAATTGACATAAATCCCAAAAAAATAAGAATTGCAGAATCAAAACTTATAATTGAGAAAATTCCCAAATAAAATAGAATTAATAAAGAATAGAAAATATCAAACGCTATTCCAAAAATCAAAAGCACTTTTTTGGCTCCATTTAATTTTATTTCTGGTTTAGTTAGAATGTTTACAACTATTGGTTGTTGTACTGATATGGATCCAAATATTAAAATAATTATCAATAGAGAAAAAGACAAGCCCTCAGTAAAAAAAATTCCAGAAAATAATGGCATTAAACATATAATTATTGGAATGATCAATGTTAATGCCAAGATTTTTCTGAAGATTAATTGTGTTTTTTCTTGTTTTTGGTTTTTTGGTTGGACAGTCAAACAATAAATCCAAATGCATCCTAAAAGAATTGATACTATCCCTAAAAGTGTCCATGTGGGAAGTCCAGTGAATAATAGTAGCGCACCAGAGAAGAATGTTGCCACTTGCATCCATAAATAGAAATTTTGTAGTTTTTTCCATATCCATTCATTGTTTTTTGATTCCATAATTTGTCATCACTTTTTTTTTAATTGTTAGTTCTACATTCTATATTTAACAATTCATATATTTAAAGGTTGTCATCTCTACAATCTATATCTAACAAAAAAATTTTTTTTTTTTGCTATTAATGCTTGCTTAAAATTGGTTGCCTCTATTCCACTTTTAATTTCTGATTTTCATTGTAATCTTCTTGTCAGTAAATCTTTGTATGACCACAAAATCAAAAATTTTTTAATTTTTCCTTCCTTTTACTAAACATTCTTATGCGGTTTTGTTTTTGACAAATTGCTAAGAAACATTGAAATCTTACCCTGATTTCATTAGAAAATCATGGTAGGATTTTGTGTAAACTCAGTTTATGGTAACATAAATGAGGTGTTTCAAACTATGCCAGTATTTGAAGTAGGTCGTGTAGCATATAAGACTTTAGGTCGTGAAGCAGGATATCCCTGTGTTGTTGTTGAAGTTATCGACAAATCCTATGTATTAGTTGATGGCTCAAAAATTCGACGAAGACGTGCAAATGTTAGACATTTAGCCCCAATCCCTGATAAATTAGACTTAAAAAAGGGAGCCAGCTCTGCTGATGTCGGTAAAGCAATCAAAGCCGCAAAACTCGAAGATAAATTTACTACCCGTATTAAATTAGATTTATAAGAATTTAATGTTCTCTTTTTTTACTTCTCACTCGTGCAC
>CAYPTZ010000914.1:0-1978 GCA_964413395.1 uncultured archaeon
CTAAATTTAAGATATGGATAATTTGATTATAATTATCAGAAATTTTTTTTTGGATCTTGTCTAATGACCAGACACTGTTTCTTAATTCTTTCCATCTCTGTGTGCAATCTATGATGAAATCTTCATTTGATAAAAGACGTTTAAAAATAGCACAACCTTTTACCTCTTTCTCATATGAACTGCTAAAATTGATTTTATCCCATCCAAATTGACCAAAAGAGCTATCAAAATCCCATGGAATCAAGGAAAATTTACATGGAAAAGAATCTCTAACTAGAAAATAATTTTTCATCCATGTATCTCTATGGAAAATTAAATTATTGAATAGATAGTAATCAATTAAATTTAATTTATCAAAAATGGAATAAATTCCATTGAAAGGATGGAAAAATGTGTCATCATCTGATAATGATATAAAATCATATAATTCTGTCAGAATTTCGTTCATGCAATTATCACCATCCACATAATTTGGCCAATCTTGCTCCCATTGCATTAAGTCCGGATTATATTCCCCCGTAAGATTCGTATGCACCAATGGTTGAAAAATTAGACTTGTATTTATAGAATAATCTGAATCTGATAATCCAAATAGCTTCTTATCTTGTTTTTCTGCTAACAAATAAAGTCCTTGATAGTTATTATTGAAAAATAAATTTACATATTTAGAATCGGGTAAAGGATAAAACCGATCTGAATCATCATATGTATGTTGTAATGAATTCCAAAGTTGCATTGCAGTTTTTATTCTCATTCTTGGAAAATCTAGATACATTGCCATTAGTTGCCAATCATCATCTTTTCTCATACCTAATAAAGAGATTTTCTTATCTAATTCTATTCTATATCCTTTTTTATCCAAACTAGACGCGCTTTTGCCTCTAAATTTAATTGAAGTGTTCAATAACACAGTTCTTTCTGAATCAATTGAATCAATTAATTCGAATGTAGAAATTACCGATTCATTTGACAATTCAAATTGTGAGGTTATATTTATTCTGGGTAAATCCGAAGAATATAATTCTTTTGAGATGGGAGCATTAAGATTTAAGAAGAAGACCATTGAAGAAAGTGTTATCATAGATATTAAAAAAAAGGCTTTAATATCTTTTTTTTTTCTATCATTTGGTAACTTCTTCATGATCAATACTATTTTAAGTATAATTACCATAATATTAATTCTTTTTTTTGTGGTATACTTAATCAGGATTATTCAATATAATATAAATTTCATTTGATTTTATGATATATATGAACTACTAAGTGTCAAAAATATCTCATAAAAAAAAAAGTTCAATTTTCCATATCTTATCTTTTTGGTTAAACTTAAAAGAATTAACAGATTTTATCAAACAATTTAGTATTTTGTTTCTATCTTTGTAAAATTATACCCAATATAATTGAATCACAAATATAAGTTTAATACGAATTTATTTCCCAACCTCTTTATTTATCATCGAATACATTTTGTGAATCAATCTGAAAATAAGATAGAGCTTCGAGATGGATTTGAACCAACGTATCATCCTCGAGATTTTTGCAGTTAAGATCTCTTACAAGATCCATTTTGAGATGTACTATATCCAGACTAAATTATCGGGACATTGTTGTTGTTTTTTAGAAATTGAACTATTTTATTCTGTAATAAAATCTATTTAAAAAAAAATATTTTATTAGACTTACCTAATTATTTAAGAATTAGAATTCATTATTTAAATCTGTGATTATCAATGAATGAAACAAACTATGGTAGTTGGATTCCAAAGACGATAATCTATGTTTTTTTCTTTGTTGGAACTATTTTTTGGATTATTACTGCCATTATCCGATTATTAATATTAAATATCCTATTTGGTTTATTTGGAATATTATGTTATTTTATAGGTATATTTCTGCTTGTATTGTATTTCATGGTAAATAGGCACGCATGATATTATTGTGGACAATCTTGGACATTAATATTGACATGTCCACCGTC
>CAYPTZ010000915.1:0-1977 GCA_964413395.1 uncultured archaeon
CTGAAATTGTAATGAATGAAATCAGTGATAGCATGCAGGATTTATTACCTGCATTCACATTCAAGAAGAATGAAAAAAAACCAAATGAAGTATTAATTGCAATTAAATCGCTACTTTCTCAAGCATATTATTCAAATTATAACAGTGAAATCTTAGAAACTATTGATCGATGTGATTCATTAATTAATTTTAGAGCCTCATTTGATGCCCCGGAAGAATATAAAGATTTACGTGAACGATTGTCATTCATTTCGACTCAATTTACAAATGATGGAAAACAATTTCACGATCAAGGAGAAATTTTCTTGATGTTAGCAAAAAACGATCCCGATTATTTGGATTATGCACTAAAATCATTTGAAATTGCAACTGAATTAGCCGCAAATGAATATTATACACCTAATTGCCTCTATCAAATGGCTATAATTTACAAGTTGAAAAATGACATTCCAAAAGCAAAAGAGATGTTTGAAGCAGCATTGGAAATATTTGCTTCATTAGATGAGGTTGAGATGATGAAAACTTGTAAAGAAAATTTAGCTCAACTAAAATAATTTTCTTCACTTTTATTTTTTATAAAATGAAATCTAATTAAGAGAAAAATCAATTATTATTAATAAAAAAATGCGAAAAAAATGTTTTAAAATGGTAAAAAATAGTGAAGAAGTATTCAGAAAATCAATAATGATCGAAAAGCGTATTTAATAAAAAAGAAATTGTCCTTTTTCTTAAATTACAATACTTTATTTTAGTCAAAATGATCATTTTTTAGGGATAAAAAAATTTATTTCTTGACAGTTTTATTTCCTTTTTTATATTATATATTCCTGTTTTAGTCATAAAAATAAATAAAAATGTCCTTTTTCCAATAAAAAAAATTGAAAAAGTAATGAAAACATAAAAAAAACACATCTTAATTCATCAAATCCGTTTTCAGTAATTAAATAAACGAAAATAGTCATTTCTCAATAAAATTGACCGATTAAGCTAATTGGGAGCATAATTTTTTCCCATTACATTTATATATACAATAATTTTACTTTATAATTAGAAATAAAAAATTAAAAAAAAATATAAGTGAAAAAAAAAATGATGGAACAAAAAATAGGTATGGAAAAATTATCTCAAATTACCGATCAACAACGAAAAATTATTTATTCAGCAGCATCTCGAGTTGGAAAAGAAACTATTGAGGAAGTATGTCCTGCTCTTTTAAGAATTATTCTTAATTCTGAGAAAGGAGCATTAAAAAATGAATTAGGTAGAGTTATATTTCACCTGCAGAAAACAGAAACTATCAATAGTAGAATTGGTCTTGAAAAGCTACTAGACGCATCATTAATGGTGAAACCAGAAGAAACTTTTAAAATTCTTGAAAGCAGTGATAAAGATGCTCAAGAACTTGCTAAAGCAATCAAAAAAATAATCTAAATAATTTTTATTTCCTTTCTTTTTTATTTATACTTCATATGGCTAATGAAATCATTCTAAAAACCATGCCCAATCAATATATCCTGAAAAATCAAATTTATCCTTAATATTTACATCAAAATATTTGGCAAGTATTTGAATTAGGAATTTTACATAATATCTTTTAATTGATATTGTAGATTTCTTATCAAGATACTTTATTAGATCTTTCGGTCGTGATGCTAGACGACCTTTCGATATAAAAAATTTCTTATCATGTTTAGCCAAGTGAAATGAGATTTTGATTTCATTTTTAAGTAAAATTAATGAGGTTTTTTGTTGGGGTTCCGCTAAAAATGTTTGAACCATAACACGTTCTATTTTTATTTTTTTTGGATTTAAAATATTTTCTTCATCTTTAATTACTCTTTCATTTTCAATAATGATGTATTCTTTGTAAGTTTCCTCTTCCCTACCATATTCCCATCTTTGCTTCGCTTCAAAAAAAATATCAAATGAATCTTGAAAGCAAAATTTCACAAAATTATTTAGATGAAGATTTATTTC
>CAYPTZ010000916.1:0-1975 GCA_964413395.1 uncultured archaeon
TTTCAATGAACTTTATTATATTCGTACCCTGTGGTAACGCAGGACACACAACGGTGCACAACAGCGTATAACAATAATTGGGCGGTGACATGGGTTTCAAAATTTTGTATATTTGTTTAAACGTGTTTGCACCTTGACAATGAGAAGCTTTGAAATGCCCAACTCTTGTTATACGCAAACCGTTGTGTTTCATGCTAAGAGAGACAGTGCAACAAATGCCAACGCACATTTGGCACATTTGCAAGCCCTAACCCACAGGCTGATGCTTCAGCTTGCAAAAGAGCCAAATTTTTGCCGACACACTAACTAACAAAACCTGATTAAAATGGATAAACAAGAAATTACTAAAGGTATTGAACTGATTTGCAAAACTTCAAAAGAAATAAAAAGCTATTATGATGATCATGATAAACTGATTAGAGGTTTAAATTCAGTACCTAAAAAAGATTTAGATAAATGTCTTGATTTCTATGCTTCAAGATCAGGTGTGATAGTTGATTTAAGAAAGGAATTGATTGAGCACTTAAGAAATAAGGGAAAAGTCACGGTTGAAATTGTAAATAAACTCCTAAATAAACATCGTAAAGGCAAAGAAAATCAGTTTCGATCATATAAAAACTGGTTTTCCATTTTTTATCCACCGATAACTTTTTATGGTCATAATCCAATTCGAGATTTTGTTGCCTCATTTATAGAAAAACTCATTTCAGATTTGAAAATGGCAGGAAAGGTCGAATCTACAGTAATTGATTTTCAAGGAGCACGAATGCAAGGTGCTGACCGTTTCTGGTTTGCAATCTACAACAATGAGCAAGAATCGCATTCAAAGGGAGTACAATTCTTTGTTGAGTTTTTCAATGGAAATATTAAATATGGAGTTTATCGTCATAGCAATCAAAGTTATTTAAAACAACCTGATGAATATTCATTTGAAAATTTTAATTATGACAAGTTGATAGGATACTTTTCTCCAGAAGTTAATTTAATTATAAATGATACTCCAAAAAAATCAAAGAGCCAATTAAACTCCAATATTCAAAATGAAAATATGGATATTCCAACTAGCTTAAATCAAATATTATACGGTCCTCCAGGTACAGGAAAAACATATAACACTGTTTTAAAAGCAGCTCAAATTATTTCGCCTGATAACTTTATTACAGATTATGATGAAGCACTTCAAATTTTTAATGACAATTTAGGTAGTAGAATTGAATTTATCACATTTCATCAAAGTTATAGTTATGAAGACTTTATACAAGGTTTAAGACCAGATGTTGAGACAAAAGGACAGCTTAGTTTTGATAAAAAAGATGGTGTCTTTACTAGAATTGCAACAGAAGCACTTTTCGAATATTACAAAAGGTCAAAACAAATAAAGGCAGAAAAAGAAGAAGGCCAAGAAAAAAAAGATGAAAATGAGGTTTATTTAGATTTTGTAGAACATTTAAAAGATTTGGAATCAGAGGATTTTAAATCAACAACTGGTTCAACAATAACAATTGCATCATTCACCAAGAATGATAATATAGAATTTAAACATGCCAATAGAAGTAGGAAATACCTAGTCTCAGGCAATCGATTACTAAAACTTTTTGAAATATTTCCAGATATAAAACAAATTAAAAACGTAGAAACGGACATTAGAGATGCAATTGGCGGGTGTAATACTACTATATATTGGGTTGCTTTAAAGGAATTCATTTCATTCTATAATAAGTATGAGAAATCTAGTGACGAAGAGAAAGAAGAAGTTTTATTTTTTGAACCAAAAAAAGGAGATGCAATAGAAAAAGATGCATATTTAATCTACTATAAAATCTATGAGATTGGTTGTAAAGTCTATATTTTCATTAAAAATAAAGAAAATATTAAATACGAGGTTCCAATCCAAAAATTAGAGTTAATTTCTGGAAAAGAAACTATCGAAAAATATCCTTCTTATTGGATAAAAATACCTATTGATACAGATGAT
>CAYPTZ010000917.1:0-1975 GCA_964413395.1 uncultured archaeon
ATTTAACAATGGTAACAATGGTCATGGAATTTCCTTGGATGAATCGAATAATAATATGCTTTCAAATAATAATGTCTCCGCAAATTTTCACGATGCAATATATTTGTATTATTCAAGTATCAATACGATTATAAATAATACTTTGTCATCAAATCAATGGAGTGGAATCGATTTGGATTTATCAAGTTTCAATACGATTACTAATAATATCATTGTTGAAAATCAAAACCTAGGAATTATCTTGGATGAATCGAATAATAATATGATTATAAATAATTATATCTCCTCAAATATTCACAATGGAATAGATTTGGATGATTCAAGTAACAATACGATTACAAATAACACAGTATTTTCGAACAATATTTATGAATCCGATGGAATAAATTTAGAGTATTCTAGTTTTAATAAGATTACTAATAATACCATATCTACGAACAATGATGGTGGAATTTTTTTGATGTATTCGAGTAACAATACCATTACAAATAATAGCGTATTTAACAATGAATATGGAATTTACTTGATATATTCAAGTAATATCACAATGCAAAGCAATATCATGGAAGGAAATGGATTATTTTTCTATGAGTCAAATCAGAATAATATAGATAACAGTAATAAAGTGAACGGAAAATCGGTGCGCTATTTTGAAAATCAAAATAATTTGATCCTTTCTGGGGAATTTGATGTCGGTGAAGTGATATTGATTAATTGTAATGATTCTTTGATCGAAAATCTTGACATTATAAATACTACAGTTGGAATTCAAATTATTCAATCAAATAACAATACTATCATCAATAACACCTTATCATCTAACACCGCATTTGGGATTTCTTTGAAATTTTCAAGTAATAATACAATCTCAAATAATATTTTATTGGCGAACAGATATGGAATTTATTTGCAAGATTCGAGTAATGTTAATCTGATTTGGGGAAATGATCTTTTTGACAATTCCGGAGATCAAGCATACTGTGTAAATTCAATAGGAAATGAATGGTTTTATGAACAAACTGGCAATTATTATGGTGATTATATATCTAAATATCCTACTGCTTCCAATGATGGGCAAATATGGGACACAGCCTATCAAATAAATGGAAATACTTCAGATTCAGATAATTATCCTTTAGTTAATCCAATAGTTTTAAATGTCCCTAATTCACCCATTTTAGATCCAATAGGAAGCCCTTCCACAACAGGAAATATCGAGTTATTTTGGGATCTAATTACTGATGCTACCTCATATAATATTTTCAGGGCATCAGCAACAATATTAGATATCAGCGGAATGATTCCTATTGCTACAGTTACAGGGACGACTTATTCAAATACAGGTCTTTTGAATGGCACATATTATTATGCAATTGTTGCGACTAATATTGTAGGTAATTCATCTATTTCCAATTGTCAAAGTGTTTCCGTGGAAATTCCGCCAACTCCTCCCAATTCACCTATATTGAATCCTATTGCCAGCCCTTCCACAACGGGAAATGTCGAGTTAACTTGGGATGCAGTTTCTGGAGCTACTTCTTATAAAATCTTTCGGGCCCTAGCAACAATATCAGATCTTAGTGGAATGACCCCCATTGCTACAGTTTCAAGCATCACATATTCAAATACTGGCCTTTCTAATGGCACGTATTACTATGTTATTGTTGCCACTAATGCTACGGGTGATTCTTCCATTTCTAACTGTCAAAGTGTTTCTGTGGAAATTCCACCAACTCCTCCCAATTCACCTATATTAGATACAATTGTCAGCCCTTCCACAACAGGAAATGTCGAGTTATCTTGGGATACAGTTACTGGAGCATCCTCTTATAAGATCTTTCGAGATCTAGCAACAATATCCGATCTTAGTGGAATGACTCCCATTGCTACAGTTACAAGTATCATATATTTAAATACTGGTCTTTCTAATGGCACGTATTATTATGTTATTGTTGCTACTAATGCTGCGGGTGAT
>CAYPTZ010000918.1:0-1974 GCA_964413395.1 uncultured archaeon
AAATGACCAATCATTAGATTTTCAAGGAATGATAGTTATAATTTATAGTTGTTAATTTTATGGACGATAAAATTCAAAATTTCTATTTTAAAGTGGAAAATTATAAAAAATTTCGGGAAATAAGGGCAATATTATGCCAAAAATCATATCTATCTGATAAAATAAAAACTAATGTTAATTCTAAAAAATTATCAAGATTTATCTTTCGAGGGCAAATGGATAGTACATGGGGATTAGAAACATCTTTAGAAAGACTGATCAAAAAAACTACCCCAGCCACCCAAAAAATATTAACAAGCAATAGTAATCAAGAAACCACATTTCGAGATATATATAATTCATTTATTCTAAATAATAAAACCGATAAAGACTCACCAAATGGAGAATCATATGAACCAATACATTCATGGATTACTCGATGTCAACATATGGGCGGCCCTACTCGACTCTTAGATTTTACATACTCTTTTGATATCGCAACCTTTTTTGCTTTATATGAAGTGTTATATCTTCACGCAGAACAACAAAATGATCAAATAAGTGATAAAGAAAATAAGAATGCAAGTATATATTTGATAAATCAAGCAAATATTTTAAATAACACATGGATTAATCCTGATCTGAATGATATTGAAGGCGATAAAAATAATTCTTGGGATTTTTTTAAACGTTCTCTTGAAAATGAAAATTCTAGTCAAAATGGAATTAATATTCTTTTACCAAAACAAATGATTGATTATTATAAAAAAAATAGTGCCTATCAAATGACAGAACTAGGTTTAGATCGAATTATCACTCAAGAAGGTCTATTTCTTTATGCATGTAACTCGCAATTAAGTTTTCAATCCCAATTATTTGGATCATCATCAAAACCAGTTGAAATTTTAACAAAAGAAGAATTTAAAGTAACATTGGAAAACAAGACTGCAAATAAACATATCAGAACAGTAATTCGCATTGATATTCCGCATCTTTTTGCTAAAGAAATATTAAAATTTTTAGCAGAGAAGAAAAACATTCGCTACATGACGTTATTTCCAGATGAACCAGGATTTTTTCAAGGACTCAAATACGATATGCTTATAAATATTTGGGGAAATATAAGACCAAAAGGAAGTAAAATTGATCCGTACTGCGATAATGAATCGGATTTACCTACTAATTTTTAACGTATAATTCAATAATTCATTAGAAGTGAGTCTTTATGATCATTTTGACATGAAATTAGATAAATTTCCAATATGCATAATGAGTGGAGATTCCTTTTAATGTAAAAAAAAAAAAAACGCCTAATGAGAGAATTTTTCTTGAAAAAGTTCAGAGAATTTTGATGATTATCAGAATTTTTTAGATTTTTAACCAAAAGTGTTTTGAAGTGTTAAAATTGTATAAAAAAATTTCCTTTTTCGGTTAAAATATTTGCCGTAGATGTGGGAAATGAAAGATAAAAAAATGTAACAATAAATCAATGATTATCAATCTAATCCTAATCAAAATTACATTATTTTATAATTCAAATGACTTAATTTGATAAATTTAATTTATTTTTTTTATCGATATTCCTAAATTCGAAGAATATTTTTTAATTCTTTGCTTAATTGCTTCTTTACCACCTTCCATCTGAAATATATCTTGATAAACATTCTCAAAAGGCCCTTGTCGAACGATATTGGATTTATTATCATTTTCTTCTAAAACATATATTTGATCTGCATCCGCTAATACAGGAATATTCTGAAAATGCGTAACCATAATCATTTGACGTGTCTTTTTTTTCTTTTTAATTATATTAACAATATCCTGTTTTGTGGTGAAGTCTAATTCATCTTCAGGTTGATCTATAACAAGTATGTTATTTAGGTTCGCCAATAATAAACATAATGCCGCAGAACAACGTTCACCTGGAGAAATGGAATTTAATTCTTTCCAAAGCTTATTTTTTTTATAAAGCAATTTAGGTTCTGAAACCATTAA
>CAYPTZ010000919.1:0-1972 GCA_964413395.1 uncultured archaeon
GGTCATAACTCAAGTAATACCACTGTACACCATTAGCAATTAATTCCATTATGACCGAATTTCCTATCATTACCTTACGATCTCATATGATTGTCTTTCCCCTTCCCAATAAAAAGTTGCAGTTGTTCTATTTTTTGGTTCTTTATAAATTATATAAGTTTTAGTGTTTATTGGAATTTCATGTTTTCCATATATAGTCAATGACACCAAATCAGTCATTATAAACGTCCGATAATTACCATCTTTTTGTGGGATTGGTACACATAATTGAATTTTTCCCAGATAATCCATTTGAATGGTTACGTTACAGACCTCTAATTTTGTATAATTATAATCTTTTGGTACTGTACATGATGATAAAAATAGGAGCAAACCAATGGTTTGAATCATCATAAAACGAATCCTTCCTAATTTTTTCATATTCTTCCTAATTTTTAATCCAATTACTTGGTTTTTTTGTAGGTCAATAAATAAGCACCAATCAAAATCACTAATCCGCTTATGAATTGTGGAAGTGCTGCATGTCGTGCTAGTTTCATGATTCCTAAATAATCATTGTAATTTCTCATGATAATATTACCCCAAATCATAAGTGCAATTCCAATTACTATTAGAATAATTAATAGTGTTAATTTTGTTTCTGTTTTCATATTTATTTTTCTTTAAGTGTTTCTAATTCTCGTTCTAATGCCAGTATTTCTCTTTCAATTTCCAATATACGTCTCTCGGTTTCAAGACTCTTGGTACTTGTGCCCAAAGGAGCATCTTGTTGAATTGTTACAGTGCTTGATTCATAATCAGGGGCATATGTTAATCCATTGGTTTCTAGTTTTATTTTGGCTATTTTATAAAACCTGTTTTTACGTATAAAATCAAAATGCAGGATATCACCAACATTTTTATCATACCAGAGTTCATTGGTAATATAAAAATCACTACATCCACAATCATTTGATTCTCGAACTTTTGATATAATTTCTCCAATATATACACTATCATATGAATCCTTTACTCGATGAAGTTTCCATGTTCTGATTTTGAATGGAGTTCCATCAGAAGAAGCCATTTCTTCTTGTTTTTCAACCAAAATAAAATCTTCATTGAGAAAATAAAGTTCTTTACGTTTTGCTTCTTGTTCTTCCGCAGTAGTGCAGGAAGTTATGGTAAAAATACTTACCAGCAGAATTAATTTAATAATTGTTTTCATGATTATATTTCATCAAAAATTCTTATTACGAATACCAATCCAATTATTCCCATGATGAATCGGGAGAAACCATTCCACTCACCAAACTTAGGACTCCAATTTACAAGTGATAGAAATCCATATGTAACAACAGCAATGATAAGAAATATTCCAAGAGTTGACATCACCCTGCGGAATCGTGAACGTGTTTTAATTCTTTTTTTCATTTTCATTTTTATTTAAGATTAGTTTTTTCAAAATATATGTTGTCAAATGCAGGTACAAGATATCCGTCTTGAATTTCTGATGTGAATAATCCTGCGTATAAACGATATTCTTTCCCACACTCATTATAATTTTTGTAATCGATTTTAGATATACATGATACAAAATTTTCTGGATATGGAACACGTGGTTGCTCGATAAAGAAATCCCTAATCCATCCACTAACTACAACCTGACTCCCTGACCCACACTTTTGTAATGAAAAGAAATCAGTATAATCAGTACTGTTTTCAGCAATCCCAATCATTTTATCACGAATTTTCATCAAATAATTACCAAATTCAGGAATTTGAATTGAAATGACTTCAGTTTTGGTCATAAATAAATCCCAATCTTCCTGAGTTCCTAAGACTTTGATTTTTGGAATTCCACACAAAAGCATACTATAATTGTAATATGGGCTTACCATATCCAGAAAAGCAGTATAGTTTGCTTTAATTGATTTCTCAGTATCTGTGGTAAATGCAGGAAAGAATTCTTCAAATGCCTCGGTTGGAATCT
>CAYPTZ010000920.1:0-1971 GCA_964413395.1 uncultured archaeon
CAACTTGTTGGATACTCACTAAGAAATATGTTTGAAGAACGATTAAAAGATAAAGTTAAACGAGAAGAAGTATCAGAATTTTGTATCGGTTGTTCCGTTCCTATTGGAAATAATTGGGCATATGGGGGTAGAAATGCTTGGTTTTCAGGGGGAGGACCGCCTACTGTTCCAAGTCTCTTCTTTGATCGATTATGTGGATCAGCAATGTCTGGATTACATCATGCTATGCTATCAATCATGACAGGTTATGGAGATATTGAAGTTTGTAGCGGTGTAGAACACATGTTTCAAGAACCAATGGATGCCGATTTACAAAAAAATTGGAAATTCCCAGGATATTTAGTTCAAGAAAAAGAAGGAAATATCTTTTACCGAGGAGATATTGATTTAATGACAGGCTTTAGTATGCTTCAAACTGCTCAAAAATTATTTGAACAAGAATGTGATCATATTACTATTGAAGATATGGCAAAATTTGGAGTTCGAAGTCATAACTTGGCGGAAAAAGCATTGAATGAAGGATATTTCAAAGATGAAATAATTCCAATTACAGCCCATAAAGAAGGTTCTTTAGAAGAAGATATGATAGTAGAACATGATTTATCAATCCGAAAAGGAGCTACATTAGAGGGAACTCTTTCATTACCAGGAGTGAGTAACCCAGGGTTTAGAGGAGGATATAAAAAACCTAGATTCAAAAGATCGGAATATAAAGAACGATTTGGAACAGCAAAAGGAGTTATCAGTGCCGGAATGGCATCACCGCTAAATGCTGGAGCAGCAACTTGTATGTTAATGTCTAAGGAAGGACTTGAAGCACATGATGTCAAACCAATGGTTAAATTAATTTCAATGGGATGGGCAGCGGTAGATCCTTCAGTTATGGGAAGAGGCCCAGTACCAGCCACCGAAATGGCACTAAAGCATGCAGGTTTATCTGCAGATGATATAGATTATTGGGAAATAAATGAAGCTTTTACAGTTGTTACACTTAATTGTATGCACCATTTCAACATTCCAGAAGAAAAAGTTAATATCAAGGGAGGCGCCACTGCAATCGGACACCCACTTGGCGCTTCAGGAATTAGATTACCAGGCACACTCGCTAGAATTCTAAACGAGAAGAAAGCTAAGTACGGATTAGCTAATTTATGTTGTGGATCTGGGCAAGGTGTAGCAGTTATTATGGAAAATCTTAATATATAAATTCCATATATTTTTTTAATTATGATTCAATTACATCAAATAAGGTTAATAAAATGAAAGTAACAAAATGGATTTCAAAGGAAGAATGTATTTCCGCCATCGCTGAATATCTCAAGAAATTCGATGAAAAAACATTTACTATTGATGATGCAGATTTATTTTATCGGGCTCTTTACGGCGCAACTTATAATTCTCAAGATGAAAAGGATGATGAAGATAAAATGGAACTCTGGGAAAATATGGCCGAGGATATCGAAGAATTTGAATCTTTGGGATATGCCATTGAAGTTAGAGGAACCGAACATAAATTTCTCATGAAATTAAGCGCTGAAAGTCAAATTTTGGGCTTATATGAAGGAAAATATTCAGAAGAAGAAGCTAAAGAACTATTAGGAACCAAACATATTGTATGGATGGATTGGACCCCTGCTTGTCAACTAAAAATTATGTATGGAGATCCAAATACAGATGCTGAATTCTTTAGCGGAGATTGTAAAGTAGAAGGGCCTATTAAATTAGCCTCTAAACCTCGTCAATGGATTTATGATTTATTTGTTCATTTAGAACGAGAAGAAGATTAATAAGCAGCAATAAAATTTAAATAAACTCCTTTTTTTGAAAATTAATTCTATTTTTGAAGTTTATTAATGAAATGCTCATCTTAATGATTTTTTTTTTTAAGTTTTCTTGATCTACGAGTTATAAAATTATAAAAGATAAAACCACTAAAAAAGGCAAAAAAGGATGCAAACATATAGATCCCTA
>CAYPTZ010000921.1:0-1970 GCA_964413395.1 uncultured archaeon
TTCAGGTTTCTTTTCAGATTAGAGATTAAATTCTTCCAGTGACATTTTTTTTTCCTTCGCTAATTCCCGGAAAGCCATACCTGTAGAATAATATGAAAAATTAAAATGTTGAGCCACAGTTTTTGCAATTGTACTCTTTCCTGTACCGTGTAATCCTGCAAATGAAAAATTCATAATTTACACTAGAGAAAGCTTCTTTAAATAAAGTTTGGATTTTATAAAAGTAAGAAATAGATTAAAAAAAAGATTTATTCTAAATTTTCAAGCACTTTTGCTTTAATAGCAGCAGATAAGGCTGTATGAGAGATTTTACCACCATATGGTCGAGAAGGTCGTCGTTGGGTTTTAGTTAATTTCCCTACTTGTGCAGGTCTTAGACGAGGAACTCCATGGAGTATTTGGCCAGTAATTGGACAATGTTGATGTTTTGGTCTTCTTCTAATAAAATGGATAGTAGTATTATTTCCTGGTAATCGAGTTTTTATTCGAGCCATGGAATGTGAACGTTGATTTCCGCGCATTAATTACACCTTGATTAATTGCAAAATTTTGCAATTTTAATAAGTATGAAAAATTAGCATAAAATATTAAATTTCTTGTTTTGATATGAAGTATCACAAAACTTATAAAGGAAAATTGAACTAATTTAGGAAATTTAACTCACAGACAGTAAATAAAATATTGCAATATTGAAAAAACCATTTGTTTTGATAACATAATCCCAAATTAGAATAATTTATGATATTAAATTATTTATTGGAATAATTTAGTGAAGATTTAAATATTGTTTAAATTCTTGAAAAAGCGAATAAATTTCTTGTTCAATGTGAGATAATACCGTCCGAATTTGCTGAATATCATTAATCTGATTAATTCCAGAAGTATTTATAAGATTAGGAATACTATCCTTGATAAATTTAATTTGGATTGAAAATGGTTGGAAAGTATGAATCTTTCCAAGACTTTCTTCCAACTCAGAAATTAAAAGTGATAGAAAATCTTGATCAAAGGCTTCTATCAAATGAAGATAATCAATTAGAGTTATGAAATTAGAAGTACATTCTGTAGCCACAGAAGCTAATAAATAGGGATCTAGTTGCCAATTCTGAGCCATTTGATTAAATTGAAAATCTTGGATAGAAGAAACCACTGAAAGGATTGTTCTAAAATCGCCATCAACTGAAAAATTATCCAGAATATCTAGCAAGGTCTTTTGTTGATATGATAGTTCATTTTGAAGAGAAACAACATCCGAATGAAATTTTTTCATTTTTTGATAATAAAATAATGAATCAATACTTCCTGTCTCAAATCGATTCCGTATAAACCCTGCTGTTTGTAAAATTGAATATAGATCCGCCTTTATTTCTACCAGTGTCCTCTTAATGGAATTATCGGAATGGGGATTTATTTTTCGAGGTTGAGAAGGAAAAATCATAAAAATAATCAAGAAAATTAAGGAAAAAAAAATTCATAATTATGCATATTATCTCGATCATATAATAAAAAAATTGGCGATTTTTAACCCGTCAATTGTTGAGTAAGATTTAAATTTCCACCACCTAAAGCAGGGCGTAAAATTATAGTTGTAAATCCAATAATACAAGCAACAATTAAATTACCTATTAATAATCGGGTGGTATTAGTATTTCCTATTTCACGTTGTGCTACAGTTACAGTTAAAGCAACCCATAAAATTCCAATTAATTGAAGAACGTCTATTACGATCCAAACTTTAGAAGACCATATATCGAACATATCAGCGAAATTAAGGGTATTTCCATCTCCAATAGATTGTGTAGGTAAGAAAAACCATATCCAGAAAAAACTAATTAGATTAATTACAATTAACGGAGCATAGGCGTATCCCATTACTCTATATTTTCCTGTTTGAGATATCGATGTAAGCATTTTCTTCTTTTGACTTAAATCAAAGGAAATGTCACTTTGAATACCTGCTCTCTTTTCCA
>CAYPTZ010000922.1:0-1962 GCA_964413395.1 uncultured archaeon
AGTTAAGTAGTGGTGTTGCTTTTATTGTTTTCATTGTTTAAATCCTTCCGGCAATAAAAAAACACCCTTCCAGGTGCTTTAATACTTTTAATATTTTGCTTATTTTAGCTTATAGGAAAGTACCCTTACTCTATACCATTACTCCTGTCCTGAGCGATTCTGTGGCTTCTGGTGCGATTCTGTGGCTTCTGGTGAGCTGTTGTTATCCTGTTGTGTCTGTTGTTGAGCCTGTACCACTTCTATTTTTATAAGTTCCGCTTTATCTGTATTTATTTTCATACCAGGCTGATAGATCCCTGCAAGCTCCATGATAACCTTCCAGAAATCAAACTTGCCTCTGAGAGCCTTCTCTATTCCTACCCGGTATAATTTAACCAGGCTACTCTCTATCATTTTATTACATTTAGTATTTAACCATGCTCTAAGCTCTTTATTATGCAACCAGTTAGCTACCGTATTTTCATGTACTCCTAGCTCCCGGGCTATTTCTATCTGTGTTTTTCTCGGTACCTGCATATATAACTCTGCAAACTTAACTTGTATCGGTTTCGGCATAAACTCTTTTTTCTCTTCTATTTCGTCCATTAAAAACTCCTTTATTTCTGTTATTTCATTCGTTTTTTAGTAATTCTTTTAAATTGGTGTTATTCCATTCGTATAATCTTTACAAATTGCGAATAGTTGCAGGCCTTTAATAATTTTTATCCAGGCCGATCACTACTTATTAATTTACCTATTTAAATAATTGTGCTTTTAGCCATAAAATCGGGGGTTTGAGACATTTTTCCACATGATTTTTTTATATTTTCATTAGTTACGAGAGGCTTCTGTAACCAATCGTAACCAATAGTAACCAATAGAGCCTTATAAATCCTTTAGTTGCATTAGTTACGCTTTAGTTACGAGTGCTATATGTAACTAATCAAAGTTACATTTTATGCTTATATAGTGCTATTTTATATATATATTATTATATATAATGTATTAGTTACTTAGTTGCATAGATATTATAGAAATAGTGTATTTTAACGCTTTTTAGCTATTTAATAGGTAATTATAGGGTTGAAATAGGTTTTGTCGTAACTAAGTAACCAATCAATAAATACGGTAAAATGTAGCTCTTTTAACGCCTTTGCCACTTGAATAAGCAGTTATCTCTCCGCTTTGTATAAGAGTCTTAACTATCTTATCGAGGTTTTCTGCATATATCCTGGTTTTTAATGTTAATGATTTTCTGGACATTGGTTCTCCGTATTCCTTTATAACCTTTAATACTTTTTGCAGGTTTCGTTCTTCTTCTGTAAATGCGAAATTTTCTCCTATTAACTGATTCAATGACTCTTTTAAAATATTCATCATTCTGATTGCTCTTTTTGCCGAATCCCCGGAAATAACCAGGTTGCCACTTGCCGATATTTCATAAAGCATGGCCAGTTTTCTGATATATGCGTCAAACCTGCCATAGAAACTTTGCCTTCTATCTGTGTCGTCAAAATTTTCTAACTCTTTATTATTGTCTATAAGCCATTTATCTAACCTATATTTTGACTCTTCTGATTGCGTGAATTTTCCTTTAATTTTTGAGATCTCTTTTAGATATAGCATTAGTTTGTTTTTCTCTGCTGTGTGCTGATCCTCTAAGGGATCTACCATGTAGCCGTTTTTATCTTTTGGAATACATGGCATATATAAAAACCTTCCGTAAAAACCTCCGAATGTATCTGTCTCGGTAATCCACTCCTTAAAATAATTTATTGTGGTTCCTGATAATATATTGATATATGGATTTTCTATAGTATAGGATTCTCCTACTAGCTTTTTTTCAATAATATCTGGACAATCGTAAAGCTCGGTTAAAAAACTCTTAGTACCTGCCATATAGCTTTTTGTGGCTCCTGCCAGGAATCCGCCAAACTCTGACCAGCCTATAATTCCTACTGGCTTATCCTCTAATAGGCCGAA
>CAYPTZ010000923.1:0-1958 GCA_964413395.1 uncultured archaeon
CAAGATATTCCATGTCAAGAAAGATTACCAACATAGTTCTTATGTAAAATATGTGGGATTTTCACCAGATTCATCGAAGGTCATCTCGGCGGGCAGGGATAAAACAGTGATAATTCGAGATGCGCGGACGGGAGATCATACAATAACCCTAAGAGCCCACTCTGATGAAATTTTATTTGCGGAAATTTTAAAGGATGATATGCTAGCAATAAGTGGGTCAAAAGATGGAACAATTAAAACTTGGAATCTCACAAATGGAAACCAAGTTCATGTGATCAATATTGGAACGAGAGATCCGAAATCTTTTACGGTATCTTCCGATAAAAATTGGGTTGCTTGTATTGATCATCCACGAAGAATTCGCATTTGGAGTACAGAAACGGCACAATTAATAAAGGAAATTCCATCTGAAGAAAATCTATCATGTGTCAGATTTGCTCCAAATAATAGTGAAATTGTGGGAAGTAGTAATAGAGGAAATATTTTTGTTTTCAATATAGAATCAGGAGAAATAAATCGAAAATTTCAGCTGAAAAATGGTGAAATTAATGATTTCGCAATTTCTCCACAATCAGATAAAGTAGTTGTTGGAGGAAGCAATAATGTAATCATTGCAGATTATTTTTCTGGGAAATACTCTGTAATTTCGACACGTGGACAAACTCAATCTCAATTTATTATTTCTGGAGGGGGAAGTGAATATCCTGCAACATTCACTCCCGATGGAAAACATATTGCAACGATTGATCGTGATAATAATATAAAAATGATAGATATTCAGACGGGTATGGGTCTCTATCAAACCGAAAAATTTGATGATGGTTTTTATAACATTGCAATTTCCGCTGATGGAACGTTAATGACTGGGGCCCAACATAGTCATGATCATGAAATTTTTGTCTGGAATTTGATGGAGAAGTCTTTGCAATATCGATCAGGAAAAGACAGTAATCCATTATCTTCCTGCGCGTATTCCCCAAATGGAGAGAATATTGGTTATCAATTGGGGTCTCAAGAGGGGGGAATATTTGAAGAAAAAACTGGAAATAGTATTATGACAATGGATAAAACGAAGGGCTATGGAAAGGGGATATCCTTTTCTTCTGATGGAAAAAAAATTGCTCTTCCTGGCGAGGATAAGTGTATATCGGTTTGGGATATTGGCACAAAAATGAAAGTTGGTACCTTAAAAGGACATAAAGAATCAATTTGCAAAATAATCTATGGAAAATTGAGTAAAGAGTTATATTCTGCATCAAGCGATTATTGTCTTTGTATTTGGGATACATTGAGCTATAAAAAATTAAAAAAATTAAAGAAACACAAACTTCTTATAACAGATATGGCGGTATCTCTTGATGGTGCCTACCTGGCAACGAGTTCCTATGATAGCTCCATTAATATATGGGATGTGAAGAAATGGAAATTGATTGCCTCGCTTAAACCTCCATTTCCTCCGAATACACGACATGAATTTGTATATTCAGTGGCATTTTCGCATGATTCAAAATATCTATATGCCGGATTTGCTAAAGGGCTATTGATCAAATATGATTTAAACGCGAAATTCAAATCACAAGTGATACTCGCTCATGATGCAAGTATCACCGAAATTCAGTGTAGTCCAGATGGAAAACATCTAATAACAGGGGCAGAAGATTCGAGGGTGAAGAGATGGGATCCAATTACGTTAGAACAAACGTATTTATCTCCAATTTTAGGAGGCAAAGTACAGTCAATCGCAATTCATCCAAATAGTACCAAATATGCCGTTGGTTTAAGTATTGGAGATATTTTGATCTTTGATTTTTAACCTTGAACTTATTCCGATTAAAAAATTTTTTTTTTTTATTTGTTGTGATTTGTTTGATATTTGGAGTTTCTTTTACAAAATTTTTCATTATATATGATGTTCTATCAAGATTAACATTTTTGATTTTTTTTTGATTTTCTTCAAT
>CAYPTZ010000924.1:0-1958 GCA_964413395.1 uncultured archaeon
TCTGCTGGATCATTACTTGAGGAAATTAATGTAAATTGAAGTATTAAATCATCACTATCATCGATAGCATTATATATCCATTCAGAAAACGCAAGAATCCCTTCTTCATTAAAGACATAAGTCAATAAGGTAATATTTTCTCCATCTGTATACTCAAAGCTTACCCCATAATTACTATTTATCGATGTCCCTGTAACAGTATATCCAATGGAATCTATTAGTGCTGGGGTTATTTCAGACATCAAATTCCCAATTTGCATGCCAGGTGTAATAAAAAGAGTAGGCAATTCGGGCGAATCAATAATGGCTGAAGTCATTAATGTTGCATTCGATAACACGGGGCATTCTGCATTTATATCATTTGGTGTGCTTGGCCATGTAGTAGGATTATCCGATTGAAACGTATCATAAATCATTTTTGTTAAATCTATACTCGTGTCATTGATAATCGCAGTTATATTTAATTTCAGATAGCTTGTCTCAGAGCCAAATTCAGAATCCATGAATATTTCGTAAATAAGTTCTTCTCCAATATTAATATCCATAGTTGAAAATTCCGCCGAAATTGGAGTCATTGCAGTGAATGAACTAATTAACATTAGTAATACTCCAAAATATATCATTTGTTTTTGTTTCTTTAGTTTCATTATTTCATCTTTTCCTTTATTTTGTTAAATTTTGTTTGTAATGATGGATCCTCCTTGGATTCTGATTTTCCAATTTGATTTTCCAATTTGATTTTTTAATGTGATTTTCTAATTTGATTTATTAATGTGATTTTTCCTATTTCATCTTTCCTATTTCATTTTAATCCTTTAGAATAGAAAATGGGACACTTTTTTACTACCTTTTGAGTTGATCTCATTGATTTTTTTTTCGCCAAATGAAAATTTAGAATTTTATAAACCCTGTTAGAAATTGATTTGATAATCGGGTGTATCAACTTGTAACCATACGAATCTTGTCTTTTTTTCTTATATCTCTTCCTTATTTAAATTCCTACAGTGATATCGAATTAAAAGAAATGGGTATAGATCCTTTAGAAAAAAAAAACTGAAAAAGAAAAGCGACAAGAACTTTTGCCATGCAGTTGAATCTCTGGTTCAGACTGATCTCAATTTTTATCCTAATGAAAATTTTGCAATTAAAAAAAAAATACAAAAAAAACTGAACCATAATAGTATATATAAAATAATTTTGAAAAATATTTTGAAATTCATGATACAAGATAGAAAGACTACTACTAGCACTAATATGCAAAAATCTTTGACTTTTAAGATACAAAAACCTCCCATTGTACGTCAAAAAGTACATCATGTTAATTACCTCTATTTCTCTTACATGTTTGCCCTGGTCTTCATTCCTATTATTACAAAAGGTCTCTTACAAATGAATATTCCTTTGAAAACAGTAAATCTTTATGGGATTTTTTCTTTTCTATTTGGTTGCATCTTATGGATTGTCTTAAAAATTGCTTTAGATACAAAATATATTCGATGGTCTGAAATTTCTATTGATTCCCATGGAATCAGAGATAATAACGATAAAATGATTATAAATTCAGAAAATATATCAAAAATTTGGATTAAAAAAAAAAAGAACAAATCTATTATCTTGATAATTGCAGAAGGAATCCATTGGAAGTCGAACTAGGGGAGAAATTAGTAAAATATATTCCTTCGGCTGATAAAGTCCGTTTTCTATTATCTGGCTCCGAAGCCGTCCTACATGCTGAAGGTCAACCGGGCCGATCTGGTCGTCTCGGTGGGCCTCGGCCTCGAGATCGGTTGGCTGCCGCCCTTGCTGCGGGGAGGTCGCAACCCGTCGGTCATGCAAGGCAAGAAAGGTTACTTGGAGGTCGGCCCTCTGGTCGATCTTCTGGAAGTGCCAACGCACAAGATCTCCCGGGCCGAAGGGGACGTCCACCCGAGCGGCAATCCGCATATCCAGCTCGACCC
>CAYPTZ010000925.1:0-1954 GCA_964413395.1 uncultured archaeon
CCAGTAGAAAATTCAACATCATTTTTTAATGATAATTGGGCCCAGCCATTTAATAAATGATCATAATTTTCAATGGATAAAGGCGCTCCAAATAACATATTTTGCATATTTATTACATCCGAAACATTCCAATCCCCTAATGGTTGGTTAAAAGCTTCCGCATAATAGAACATATTACCCATATTTGTGACACTTGAGACATTCCATGCACTAATATTTTGATTGAAAGAAATTGCCCTATCATATATACTATGCATATCGTTAACACTCGAGACATTCCATTTTCCAAGAGGTTGATTGAATTCATCTGCAGAAAAGATCATATTTCTCATGATTGTGACACTGGAGACGTCCCATTCTCCTATTGTTTGGTTAAATTTTAATGCCGCAGTGAACATACTATTCATATCTGTGACATTCGAGACATCCCAGGCACCTATAGGCTGGTTAAATGCAAATGCTTCATAAAACATGCCACTCATATCTGTGACCTTAGAGACATCCCAATTTTCTATAGGCTGATTAAATGCATCTGCTTCCCGAAACATTAAACTCATATTGTTAACACTCGAGACATTCCATTCTCCAAGGGGTTGATTGAATTCATCTGCAAACCAGAACATATTACTCATATCTGTGACATTTGAGACATCCCACTCTCCTATTGGCTGATTAAAAAACTTTGTATAGCCAAACATATAATTCATATCAGTGACACTTGAGACATCCCACTTTCCAAGAGATTGGTTAATAGATGAATAGAAGAACATATAACTCATGTTTGTAACGCTTGAAACATCCCAATTATTCAAATCGAATATTGTGTCTGAGTTATTTTATCATTATTTTCACTCTATTATAATATTATTGATATAATTTTCATTAATAATTAATATTGTAGTTATATTTATCATAATATATTAAAATTGATAAAAAAAAAAAAGAAAAAAATCTCCCAAAACCATTAATATTCGTACATAATCTTAGATTTGACATATTTTAGGATTATCAGAATTTTTAACAAGGTAAAATATGGATAAGCAGATGGCTAATTATGTTTAAAATTATGAAATGTCCCTATGGCAAAATTTAATATAAATGGAATTTTGATTTATTTAAGGTTTATATTATGAGTCAAGAAATTATACTCGGTAAAGTAGGAAATATAGTCAATTACAGACAATCAAAAAAAATTATTCATCCACGTTTTTCTATTCTCCAATTTCCTGGAATTGATTCCAAAGAAGAAGCTGCTAGTAAATTACTAGGTCATGTTGTCGCTTGGGAAACTTCTACTGGTAAAATGATAAAAGGAAAAATAACAAGAGTTCATGGAAGGAATGGGGCTGTATGTGCTCATTTTAAAGATGGTGGCCTTCCTGGTCAAGCCTTTGGTTCACTAATTAAAATTATCAAATAATTAATCTGATTTTTTTTTTACTTTTAATTTCACTTCAATTTCATCATGTAATATCACAGTAATATCCCTATAACAGGGGTATTTAGATTTTTAAAAATTTGTTATTGTATTTATACTTACACGATTTTGCACGAATAATTTAAGAAGGTAAAAAAAATGCCAACCTACCCTGGAGAACACTGTCCACTCTGCGGAGAAAATCCCGAAATATCATATATTTGTGAAGACTGTAGAGAAATCTTTTGTGAAGATTGTGTTGTAATATCGACGGAAGAAGTTGATTTATGTGTTGATTGTGGAAGTAAAAATGTAAGTAAGGGTCGTGGTAATAATTTTTGTAGAGATTGTGGGTCTCGAAATTTGCGTATATTGAAAAATTTAATCCCCTCTTGTCGCCATTGTGGAAATATGAATGTAATAAAGATTGAAGAAAAACAAGATCAATTACTAAATAGATATAAAAAATCGATACAAGATACTCGTGAATTTTATGCTCCATTTGAAAATACTGTTGAAAAATTAAATAATTACCGA
>CAYPTZ010000926.1:0-1954 GCA_964413395.1 uncultured archaeon
TTAACTATATCGATTTAGTAATCAACAAATTAATTTGATATTAAGGAGCAACTAATTAAATAAAATATTGTAATTTGTGCATTATGACAAGTAAACAAAACATAAAACGGCAACTGCTTCTATGGCGGGACCGTTAGCAAACATGTTAAGAGACATCCATGGTACTTGAAAATTGTCCAACAACAAAGACATTAAATGAATTTTGGAATCAGATAATTACTGATTCATTTCCAATATTAGATAATGCGACAAATTCAAAGTATCTATCATTAAAAGAATACATTGCAGATAGACCACAAAAATTTTACTGCGAAAACACATATGAAAATTATCTGACTTTCCTGCTTAATCTTAAAAAGGATAATTCTGATTTATTTATATCAACTTACAAGGAATATGAACATGAATTAAATATCGCTATTAAAACGCTCAATGATATCAATTCTTTGAAGTTTCATGACCAGCTTGAACCAGAAAACAATATTGAGAGTATTTTATTCATTGAGAATAATATTCATTTCAATTATGTAAAATTAATTGAAGCGGTATATCATAAATTTTTACTTTTCATTTCTTACCAGCAACGTGTTTCCCGAGCTAAACCAACGAGCGGATTAGATATTTATAACTGTGTAGAGGAAATTAAAAACACTGATTTTAGATATGTAACTTATTGCTATGAAAATACAATTAGAAATGGTATTGCTCATGGAGGTATAACTTACAAAGAGAATGATACAATTTATAAAGGAAAAAAAGGGAACCCTTATGAGATAAGAACTAAAAGGATAATTCGAATGTTTGATGACCTATTAGACATTTGTAATGGATTTTCTTTAGCATTTAAAATATTTACAATAACTCAAAGGGCTTTTTTGCAAAATAATGACTTACGAATACCAAGGAGTTTTTTATTACAAGAGCTAAAAGCACAAGCAAATGCCCCGAATTGGGAAGTCGTTGATTGTTTGGAAAATGAGATAATGGACGGGAAAAAGCAATTGAATATTTTCACCAAAAACAGTTGCTTTGAGCATGAGGAAGTTAATTATTATGCTTTCAGGACAGCTGTTTTTGCTGAATATTTTGCAAGCGGATTTGATAGATACTTTTTCTCTCTAAAATCTAAATACAGTCTTCCTGGTTGGGCGGGATACAATGGAGAGATACTAAAAAGGGAAAGGATAAAAAACAGTAACACTCTTGAAGGCTATGAGGGTGTTTTGGAAGAAAATTTACTTTTTTTTATTCCAAGAATTAAATTACCCAAGCTTATTACTAAGATTATTCGTTTTTTCACAATAGCAAAAACATTAATACCTATAGAATATCATAGAAGCACTAATTATCAATTTAAGAGAAGATTCTATTTAAGGGATACAAAACCTTTTCGTCGAGGATTATCTATAATAATTAATGACCCAAGTTTAATAATATCTCCAGAGCAGAAAGATAATATAATAGAGCTTATTCGACGAGATTATAAAAAAATTACACGATACGCTATTAGGAAATCAAAAAGAGAAATGACCCATTTCTGGCATAGATTCTTAAGAACTAATTATATTCGAGTGACTATATATGATAAGGATTTAAGAAAAAGACAATTGCGAGGTTCTGGACTCATTGATAGTCTAGTATGTTCGATAACTATAAATAAGTCACGTAAGATTAAGAATATTGATTTCATTGGTGGAAAACTTGAACAGAAAGGAAAATATAGAATAATCTGGAATGGAAAATGGAAAGGAATAAAACACGTTTGCTAACAATAAATATAGGTCATTTGGCGGATAGTGCTAAATTTGAACATGAGTACAATTATTAAAATATATAGCGGTTTGATAGATGGGAGCTTTGAAATGCCAAACGCCCCATATTCTCAACGTGCGCAAAGCTAAAACGACAGTGCTAACAATGAAAATTAAGATATGATTTTAAACTATATTCACTG
>CAYPTZ010000927.1:0-1948 GCA_964413395.1 uncultured archaeon
ATCAGATCTAGTCGTCATCATTGTAGAAGATACCATCATTCCATCCATTGATACATCAACTGATACCATAACCTATATCAATGGTACATCAGGTCATACAATAATTTGGGATGTTTCAGATCTTCTTCCTGATCAATATATCGTTTCTGTTGATAATGTTAATGGTTTTCCAATATCTTGGGGCGGAGATGACATTACTATAAATATTGATGGATTAGATCTAGGAACTCATGAATTTAAATTAACTATATTTGATACAAGTGGAAACTGTGCTGATAGCAGTGTTACAGTAGTAGTTATTGAAGATGACACCTCAAACACAACTGGTGGAACTGATGGTGCAGATGGAATACCAGGATTTAATCTATCCACTCTTTTAATTAGTATAAGTATGATTGGAATTGTATTAGTTAAAAAAAGAAAGAAACAACTATAATACCATTTTAACTTTTTTTTTAGTATATTTTTTTTTTATCTACACATTTTTATCTTTATTTTGAATTTGGAATTTTTTGTATCTTTTCTAATTCGGGAAATTTTGCTTTATCCTTGAGTAATAATAAAAGAAAGGGGGGTTTTGGAGTTATAACTTAAATTTTCATGCTTAAAACAAGATCACTAAAATTATTTATGGATCATTTAATAGATAAATAAGATTGGGTCTATAAATTGAAGTTATTGCAATATTTTTTCTCTAATTTGAATTTTCGTGTACACTGCATGAAGGAAAAAAAAAATAAAATGCTCTCTAAGAGGGGAGCCTACCCCCCATCAGCTGCATTTTTATTTACTTCTATCTTATTCAGATAATAATCAATGATAATAACCTGTTGTATATCGACATATATTTTTGGTAAAATTTACCGAAAATATTTTTCTAAGAATAGGTATTTGTTCAAGATATACTAATAATTTGTCAAATATAATCGCTAAAACAAGGTTTACAAGTATTAAAAATAAAATTAACAAAAGATAAAATAGAATGATCCCAATTATTCTTAATTGCTCCATTATATAATATATCGCTAAATAAAATAAATGGGGTAAAAAACTCAAAATAATTCAAGAATATTGATATTAAACTATGAATAATTAATTTAAGAAGTGAAATTTGTTTTGATTTTTGAGGACAATTATTAAAACACTTTAGACATCCCACACAATTTAGTGATCAAATTGGTCTATTTTTCAAAAGGGAAATACGATTTGTAGGGCATTCTCTAACACATAATCCACAACTATTGCATGCATTATCCGCTATGAAAACTTTTCCAATAAAATGCCTTTAAAAAAATTACCCAATACAATTGGTAATATGACTAACCTGAAACTTTTAATTGCAAGAAATAATGATATATCAGGAATTCCAAATGAGATTGGTTCATGGAAAAATTCAAGAGAATTGTGGTTAGGTGATACGAAAATAGAGATTCTTCCTAAGTTGTTTTGGACATTATATAGTTTAGAATTAGTTGAATTAGATAGTATGAAACTTGTAAAAATTCCGTCAGACATACAAAATCTTAGTAAAATAAAAGCTCTATCTCTATGTAATAATATATTCACTTCTTTACCAAAAAAATTTGAAGAATTAAGCAATCTTCGTTACTTAGATTTATCAATAAATAAATTAATTGAAAATCTTGAGTGTATTTTTAAATTAAAGAAATTAAAATATTTATTTTCAAACAAATGTAATATTATTAAAATTCCAGAATTAATTAGAGAACTCGTTCAAATTAAGGAACTTAATTTAGAAAGGAACAATATTCTCGAAATCCCTCTATCTATTGGGAATATGAAGTATGTTGCAGAATTATATTTAGGAGATAATCCAATTAACATAATTCCTGAAAGTATCTTAAATTTGCAGAATTTAAAAAGACTATCAATTATAGTCTTGTGCATAAATAATTTCCTTTCACATGAGCAATTTAAATTATTGAGA
>CAYPTZ010000928.1:0-263 GCA_964413395.1 uncultured archaeon
CCTACAAGCCAGTACAATAAATGGAAAATCTCTCAAGATTTACAAAATTTTTTTATAAAAAAAGGAATAAATCAATATTTACATCATTGTGAAAATAAAGCTGGGATTCTTCAAGCATTTGATGTTCTTAATGAGTTTTCCCAAGAAGGTAAAATATTTTGTATACATATTGTTTCTCATGGAAATACTAAAGGATTTGGTTTAAACTCTACAACTGATTTTATTGCGTGGAGTGAATTAGAGCAAAATTTAACTAAAATGAA
>CAYPTZ010000928.1:273-1945 GCA_964413395.1 uncultured archaeon
TGAATAAGGCCATGTCTGGTAATCTCATTATTAATATGACTAGTTGCTTTGGAATCAATGGTATCAAATCTGTAGATGTTAACAAATCTGATTCTCCCTTTTTTGGTTTAATAGGTTACGAAGAAAAGTTGCTGCCTGCTAGAGCAAAGCTCATTAACAGCCATTTTTATCAAAATATGATAGATGGTTTTGATATTCCAACATCAGTAAATAATGTCAAAGCTGAATTAAATGATAGCAAGATTTACTGTATTACATCTATCGGATACAAAAAAATAACAAAACGAATTATAAACCATTTTAGGTAAATTATGGAAAGGGATATTTTTGGGAATAAAATAGAAAAAAAGAAAAGAAAATCAAGATTAGAAAGCGGTTTACTAAAATATGATACTTCTACGTTTTCTTCAAGACTTGAAAGACTTAAATACATTAACAAAATTTTTCCTGATGGCATATCAATGATGGCTGATATAGAAACCATTTTTATATTCGATGAAGCAAAGATGGCATTCATTAATGGTGAATATATTTCCACTATTCTCTTAACGCAATCTTTCATTAAAAGAATCATCCAACACCACTATAACTCAATAGGTTTAAATAAAGAATCTCAAAAAGGTCTAAAGTATTTGGTAAAACATGCAAAAGAAAATCAAATCATTCACGAATATCTTCTTGATAAAATTGAACTTTTAAGAAAAAAAAGAAATCCATTTACACATTTAAAATCTAACAATCACGAATTTACAATAAATAATCGATTTTACAAAAATCTTAATAAATTTGAAGATATTCACAAAATGCTAGAGAATGATGCAAAAGATGCAATGTCATTAATGTATACAGTAAGTATCTCAAACTTTAAAAATGCCACATAACAAGCGTGTCGGCAGTCGGGCTGGTCGGTGCTTTTGTCCTGAACCGTACCGGTTCAGGGTTTGGGTTGTTTGTTTTGGGCGTCCCCGAAGCATCGGGGCGATCCCGCCGCACACGCCAAACATTATGCACCAATAATTTGAAAAGGAGTATGTTTATGAATCCAAAAGTTTTTATCAGTCATGCAAGTGAAGATAAGACAAGATTTGTGTTAGATTTCGCAACGAAATTAAGAAACAATGGTATTGATGCTTGGCTTGATAAATGGGAAATGCTACCAGGTGACAGTTTAATCGATAAGATATTCGAAGAAGGGATAAAAAATGCTGATGCAATGATTATTGTACTTTCAAAAAATAGTGTATCAAAAAAATGGGTAAAAGAAGAATTAAATGCGGGAATTATTAAAAAAATTGAAAAAAACACAAAAATTATTCCTGTTGTAATTGACGACTGTGCAATACCCGAATCTCTAAAATCAACAGTATGGCAAAGCATTAAAGATTTACAAAATTATGACGCAGAATTTGAAATTATTAAAAGTTCTATTTTTAGTTTATATTCTAAACCTAAGCTTGGTAGTATACCAAACTATGCTTCAATTGCTATTTCTGCAATTCCTAGTTTCACTAAAGAAGATACAATTATCTTGAAAGAAATTTGTGAAAAAGCAATGAAAGACGGATTTGGTGATTTCAATGTAAGCGTTATTTTTGATATTATAAATAAAAAATATGACATATCTATCGAAATATTTAACGAAAGTATTGAGATTTTAGATAACCGTTTTTGT
>CAYPTZ010000929.1:0-1944 GCA_964413395.1 uncultured archaeon
TAGTCGCCAACAGTATATCCAGATAGATCATAAGTAATTTGAGTTTGGGTATCTGTCCATGAGCCTTGGACTTTTAATTTTTTGGAGTTTTCAAATCCTTCATATATTTCATATTGACCATTAGAAACGGAATAATCTGAAATTTCCCACCATAATTGATTGTTGGGATTTCCAACTTCAAAGTTATGAATGTTGGAGGAACTTGAGATCACAGGATCTTCATTTTGAATGGTAACCAGAATAGGATATTCAAGGGATTGAGATAGGGGAGTCGTTAAGACTAATTTGTATTCATACATCCCCATCGACTGCTCATTTATGGGGTAAGACAAAGTACACGGTGAATTCAATTCCCCTGAATCCAATTTTTTATTCTCTACGTAGATAGAATAGACACATGGAACATTTATATCATGGATTTGCCAGGATACTTGGTGATTGAAGGAATTTTCTCCATATTCAATATAGACGGAATCTCCAGAAATCTCTGCTTCTATTACAGAAGAAGAAGATAAATTAACAGAAACCACACTGAATCCAATAAGAAATAGCATTACTGCATATTTCGAGGAATTATGTGAGAAATGGGTTGTAATTTTATGGAATATTCTCTGAATTTTCTGATAAAATTTATGATTTTTAGAAGAAATTTCGCTTTTTTGATATTTCAAAGAGGCGGTAGCAAGGTGATGTGGATTACAATGGTGGCTAAGTTGACTGCTCATGGTTTTGACCCAAGGAAATTACTTTTTTTTTCTGGGGTAAGATATCATTCCAGAAAAAAAAGGGTTTATTATCTTTCCTGTTGAATCTATATAAAATTGGAAATTTTTTCAAGATGTTTTGTTTATTGGGGATGCTTTGATTTTACTACACATATGTCATAAAACTTCCAGTTTTTATGGAGATTTTTGAATTGATCATTAATTTAATTTTAGTAATATATAAAAATTGTGATTCTTTTGCAAGTGACTAAAGTAGATTAAAGAGTCGGGCACTTACGTCTCCATTTTTTCAAAAAAAAAATTCTGGTTTCCTTATTTGCTATGGGGCTTTTGTCGAAATAATTCACTCAATTGATCAATATTTACAGGATGAGAATTCATTTGATCTGTTCGTGACTAATTTTATTCAAAAAAAGACAAGCTTCCTTGAATTTGTGGATAAAATGATCAAATATGTTCAATATCTGGCGTTGTAGAAGAAAATAAGGATAAATATTTCGAAATCTTGGAGATTCCAAATACATTACCAATATTTTTTTTAAAGGGGGGGGGACAAGAGATAAGGAAACGATCCCAGATTTCCAGCAATAAAGAAATAAAAATTTCAATCTATCCCATTATTATAATAGATCAATAAAAATAATGTTACAAAAAAGCTGATAAGTATCCAAAAACAATTTTCACATATTAAACAGAAAATAAGTTGTTTATATAAATATGGTTGCTTATCATTTGATGAATATGAGTTGATTATGCAGGGTTTTGATTCTCAAGGTGAAGGAGGTTTAGGAATAATTGAATTAAATTCTAACCTAAATTCTTTATTTGATGAATTGTAATTTTTTTTATAAAATAAATAAGTATGTGATAAGTATGCTACCCATCGAAAAAAAAAAAAAAATAATTAATAGTCTTTATTTTTCAATTTTTCTTCTACTATTCATCTATACTTGCATTGAATTGATACAAACAATTAATGGTAAAGAATTTCGTTATGATAGAATCATTATCTTTATTTTATTTATCTCTTGGATGCCCACAATTTTGAAAAGAATGTTTAACAAAGATGAAAAATGGGAGAAAAATTGGAATAAAATATTAGAGACTCAATTTAGGAAATATTTCCTGATTTTAAGTCTATTTTTATTAGGAACAATCGCTGCAATCATTTTCTTTTATTATAAAAATTAAATGATTTGATCAATAATCTATCTGGAAA
>CAYPTZ010000930.1:0-1944 GCA_964413395.1 uncultured archaeon
ATCTTACGGCAATTTGTAGACCTGTTACTTCGCTTTCATATTATATTATTTCGTGGATCGATGAATTTATTCCCAGTTTAAAAATATCCACGAAAAATCATCTTCTATTTAATAAGGAGAGATACTCTCTTCTCTTTATTGATCTTCAATTTGTTTGAATTTGTTCTCAAATTTCGCAATTAAGCACTTTAAGCTAAGAATTGAAAAAAGAAATGCATACTGAATAATTTTGGAAATAATCTTAGAAACTTTTCAATGAAAAAAGAAAGGGATACTCGAAAACCAGAAGAATATATGAAATGTTTTTAGGTTAAGGTTGACCAAGAAAATGTGTTGATTCGACAAAAATGTGGGTGCAAGGAAAAAATAAATAAATCGCTCCGATTGATGACATAAGATAAAATTCGATAGATTAATGGTTTTTATTCTCCATTTGAGCAGAATATTTATTGTGGACAACGAATAAATCAATTAAAAATCTTGATGGTAAAAAAAAAAAATAATATTAGAAAAATAAAGATCTATTGAATAATTAATATTTAGGTGGAAATCAATGAATCTTGAAACAAAAAATCAGCATATAGTAGAATCAGAACATTTATCAAATCTCTATTTTAATTCATCTTTGATTTCATCCATTCCCCAAAAAAACACAACTACTATCCTCTATAATGGATATATTAAAGCCATTAAATACCAAATTTCACTTGGTGGACAATATATTCCACATTTAGTTGTGCAGGACATGATTGGTCAATCGTTTTGGGTCCCATTAATCGATGATATAAATTTAATTCTTTCATCTCAAAAAATTTGTTCGCAATGCAATAATCCAATAATTGATAACATATCCACTTCAAACAGAAAAAATTCTCCTGAAATAATAGAAGATAAACCATATTCAACAAAATCTAAGGAATTCTTTGAAATGTCGACTTTTAATTTTCTTTCGCCTCCAAAAAGGTGCATTTGTCGTCAATGCATATTTGATATTAAACCACATCAAGAAATTATTGATTGTGTTGCGCAAGATTTATTAAATAATATCCAAATAGAGGGGGAAATCTTATCTCAAGGGAGTATTAAGTGTTGTGCCTGTTTAGAAAGAGAAAATTGTTTGCAAAAATATGTCATAATATATATACACGAGAGAAATAATGAATCTGATGGAATGATTCAAGGTCATTTAGGAGTAATTAAGAAGGAAGATCTCTTTTGGATTAAAAAAGATTGGCAAATCCAAACTATTATTGTTTTTGAAAATTCCCATATTTTAAATACACAATCGAATTTAATAAAAATCCTCGCTAATTTATTTATTAAATTATTCCCAAAAATCACCCAAATAAGAATGAATAATGAAGAAATTCCAAAAAAATCTCCCAAATTCAATTCAAAGGAGTCAAGATTTGATTCTAAAATAAAAACTAAATCAAAATTAAACCTGAGATCAAAAAAAATTTATAATGAACATTTCAAGAATAATTTATCCCATTTAATTGATAAATTAGCACACTTTTATTTTATTCCTCTTAAAATCCATTTCCAAGATACAAATATTCCTCCTTATACTTCTGAACCTAAATTCCTTAATAAATTAACAGATATTTTGATCCAATCTTTAAATAAATATTTACCTGAATCATGGAAAAATGGATGGGAAGGATATTATGAAACACCTAATATGAATAATAAAAATTCATCTTTTAATGGTCAGGATAAAAATAGTACATCAAAGAAATTTGTGTTAGATGTTCGTGAATCAATTTCTTCAGAATCATCTGATTTTACATCTGAAATCATTGATTTGAATAATTCTGAGATCAAAGGTGTTCAAAAAGATATTAAGAGAATTCTTGAATTTTATAGTAGAAGTGAAAAAGATAGACAAAATATCTCCTATAAATGGAATTTTTCATATAATAAAATCGATCAGATTGAATT
>CAYPTZ010000931.1:0-1942 GCA_964413395.1 uncultured archaeon
ACAATGTAATTCGAAATAATTCAGGAGATGGGATATTTAGCTTTTCTTCATTCCATATTAATATTTCTCATAACGAAATATTCGAAAATGATGGTCAAGGCATAGTATTAGAAATTTCATCCTATTTCGAGATTATCAATAATTATGTATGTTGTAATACAAATGGCATTCGTTTTTTTTATGATAGTTCTTATAACAATGTTATAAACAATTCCATCTCCCATTCCATTTTTAACTCTATTCAGCTTGAATCATGTTCCTATAATCATATAATTGGGAATAATTTAAGTGATAACCAATATAATAAAATTGACATTATTTACGACGACTTGACTAACATAATATACAATAATATCATTGACCCTGATCCTGCTTCTAATGATCCCAATACAGACATACCAAATACTGATACCGATCCTAACGAAATTCATGATTATTTTTATAGGGAACCTTCTACTGATACCTCCAATAATCCATTTGAAATTAACATTATCACAGTTATTATTGCCATATGTGTAACATTAGGAATTACTTATGTTGCAATTTCCATAAATCTTAATATATCCATTGGCAGGAAATCAAGTAGACTGTTAAAAATACAACCCCTAAATGAAAATACACCAAGTCACCATCTTGAACCTGATTCTTCAGAAAGTAAAAAAAACACTCCTAATCATGTTCTAGAAGAATCGAAAATACCAATTAAAGCAGGTCAGAGCCAATATTGTCCTAATTGTGGAACCCACATTCCTTCATCCACAGCATTACTGGTACATACAACATCAATACAGATCTTTTGCCATCTATGTGGTTCCAACCTTCGCTAATAAAACTTTTTTTTAAAAGGGATTTATCCCATATGTTACCATATTGATCCAACATAGTCAAACGGAATTTATTTTTTTATCTAATTTTCTATTATATATCTATATCTAGTCACAATCACGAGAAAAAATTCTAATTACATTTAAATTTAGAAATCATTACTATATACCTATAAAAAAAAAATAAAGGAAAAAGACAACCATGAGAAATCTTCACTCAACCAGTCAAAAAAAGACTGTAAAACAAATATTCGGCTTATCCACTTTTGTGATCCTTTTATTCTTCTCTTTGACATCTACTAATTTTCATTCCTCAACGCATTTGAACAAGACAGATGAAAGCCAATATAAAAGCCAATATAATATTATCCCACTATACTCCGCTTCAGTCACTGGGAGTATCGATATTTCTAATATAAATACTTGGGAAAATTATCCCCAATTAGCCAATGGGACAGGAACAATTGAGGACCCATATATTATCGAAAATGTTACCTTTGATGCACAATTGGCCTCACATACACTTAAGATCAGTAATTCTCAGGATTATATCAAAATTCGGAACTGTACCTTCAGTAATTCCAAAAATTCGATAGAGGGATCAATATTTCTTGATAATTCTAGCAATATCCAAATCATAAATTGCTCGATTGTTAATAATGACCAAAATGGTATTTATTTTCGAAACTCTTGGAACAATGCTATCGAAAATAATACTATTAGAGACAATTTAGGGTCTGGAATATATTTTATTCAATCTGACAATAATAATATTTCAAATAATCAAATATCCTCCAATACTGATCTCGGCATTTTGGTAGTCCAATCTTCACATAATATGATCTTGAATAATATCATATCCTCCTGTTTAGTAGGAATCAATATTATTATAGATAGTTCACATAACACTGTCACTTACAATACAATCACATATAGCAATTATTATGCATTTCAACTTTGGGATTCTACATATAATACCATCACAGAAAATACTTTTAGTTTTAATGCAGGAAACGTAATCTATGATCACGACAACGATCCCACCAATTTAATTTATAATAACTATGGATTAGATTCTACATATACAAACACATATACAGAATATGACTATGATGATT
>CAYPTZ010000932.1:0-1942 GCA_964413395.1 uncultured archaeon
AAAATCTAAAGCTAATATGTTTAAATTAATTAATTCTTCTTTCCATTATTAATGGGATGGTTCCATTTTGTGGTTACACCTGTGGGTACATTATTGGCGGCTCTGAGGGGGAACCGTCCGAAACTTACACAACATAATGTTAATCCAATAAGGAATTTTATTATTCTTTAAACATATATCCAAATAATTTAAGAAAGGACTTGATAGAATTTTTTAGCCACAGCTTGATAAAATTTTATATTTCTAAATGAAAGATTAATTGTAATTTACCTTTTTTTTTTGATTTCTTGGTTATTTTCCTCCACTCTACAAATATCAAATGAGATCAACTATTTGCTTAATAGCAATTAGGATATAGTATTGATGCTGAATTTGAAAATGGTGGAATAAATCAAGATTTTTTTCAATTTTTAAAAATTTGAAAGTAATGTTTATTAAATTTAACAACAAGAATAAAATATGGGCAATATTGTTAAATATAATTGTCAAGTATGTGGAAAACAGAATATTTTCATGGGAGAACGTCCAATGCAATGTCATTCTTGCGGAAAAATTGTTTGTCTTTCATGTAGTCCAATAAGCATTTGTCCAACAGATATACTATATGTTACAAAAGAAGAACAGGAGCAGTATAAATCTATTAAAATGGAAGGAGATAATTGTACCCATTCTTTTTTTGTCGCTCCTGGATGGTGTTGTGGAATAGTTTTCTTCTTTTTGAGTATTTCTTTACTAATGACCCCCAATGCTGTTGGAGGTGTTTCTAGTCCTATGATTATCATTGGTGCAATTTTATCAATAATTTTTATTCCACTTAAAATAAGGCAAGCTATATACCAAAACAAATATTTCAAGGCAAAAGAAGATTTTATGAATCAAATTGTGAAAAATATTACTCAGAGAAAGATGCAAACCTAGATCTCTTTTATTTTAATTTATCAATAATAAATTTTCAATACTATGAATAAAATGTATCTTTACTTTTTTTTTTGATTTCTTGGTTAAAATAATCTCTTCAATGAATATCTCAAAAAATTTTGATGTATTTGATTAATATGAAAAAATTTGTGAAAATGATGCTAAAATTAAAAATGATGTAATAAGTTAGGATTATTATCTTACATAAAATGGTAACTGTTCCTAGGGAGAATTGACTATATAAAGAATTGGTCTAAAATTCAGGAAAACAATCAAAACAACCATTTTGGAATAAAATAGAATATTTAGACTTGGGTGGCTCTGAAGGGGAATCGGTCTTTTTGTATATACATTTGGAAATATCCCGATTTTCTAAGTTTATATAAAATATTTTATAGATTTATCCTACATCGAGGGTTTTCTTTAATAATTTTGATTAAATTCTAAAAAATTTCCAGTCTAAAAGTATTAATTGAAATAATAAATCATATTATATTGATTTACTAATGGAAGGAATACGAATAATTAAATTGCCCTGTTCAAAAATGATTTCATCAAATAATAAAGATTTAGGTGATTTTAATAATTGGTGGTCAAAAATTGACCAGAAAAGAAAAGATAAATTTTTTCCAAGAGATTTTATGAGTTATGATTTAGAACAAAAAAAACTCATATGGTACTATGCAATCTCTGAGGATATTAGAGATATAGGAGGATTTGATACTACAGAATTCTCAGGAGGATTATATGCAGTATGAATTTATAAAGATGAAGTTGATGGTGGACGGGTTTATTCTGAAATTAAGAAATGGATTAAAAATAGTAGTATTTTTGAGTTAGATGAAAGACCAGGACATTATCACTTATTTCACATTATTACTCCTGATGAAGTATTTGAAGCTTTAGGTTATCGACAGTTAGATATCTTTGTTCCTATTAAAATCATATAAATCTACTTAAACTTTAAATTCATGTAATTTTAGATAAATGAAAATAATTGAAATGAAAATATTGGCGGCTCTGA
>CAYPTZ010000933.1:0-1941 GCA_964413395.1 uncultured archaeon
AACTCGGAAAGCATTGTGGACCTTCCTTCATAAAGATTTCAAGAGTTTTCTCGATCATTGCATCAACAATCTGGGGGTGGATGATGGTAAACATGTCAAATTAGAAATTGTTGAAAAAGGCATTGGGACCACGTATGTCGATAAAGCAGGTAGAATCACATTCAAGGGAGAAAATGCAGTCAATTCTCACATTATCCATTCCATTGAAGACATATTTCAAATGATTCTCAGAGGTGATTCCATTCTAGTAATTGATCCAGAAGATATTCTCACATCTTCTTCCTTGGATAGTCAAAGTTTGGGAACGTGTGTTTGGATTGGAAATAATCAATTTACACTTTCCAATATTAAAAATTATTTCAAACATACTGCCTATAGTTCAGAATTAGGTCATTATATTGAAGAACCAACAGGAAGACAAAATATTGCTATAGAAAAGGAATATTCCAATGCTGAGATCGCAGGTGAATTTCAATCATCCGCATATTTATCCTCCGTACTAGCAGAAACATTACTTAAAATCCAATACCGTATTAACCATGATTTAAAGTATGATTTTAAAACCCTACAAGAACTAATCAACACAGGTCATCTTTCTCCAACTTCGACCGAAATAATACCAGTAGAAGATATTTTAACAAAAATTCTTGATTATTGCCAAATCTATAGTGATTATTTGCCTGGTTTCAATCCTACCGATACATCATATCAAGTGGACAATACAGGTAATGCAAAATATGAAAATCTTGGTTATAATTTAGTCTTAGAATTTTTAGATATCAAAGAAATGGCAAGTATTATTGGGCAAATTGCTCCATTTGGAACTCAAATCTCCTTCTATCTTGGCTTCCGAACAACACTCATCCAATCTATCTCTGCTTTCTTTTCAGGACAATCAACATCTTCCGAAACTACAACTCTGATTCATGATTTCATCCAGAATCATTTTGTCTCCCATGTTATCGGCACTGAATTTGAATCTGCTTGGATAGATCAAGATACGAATTCAGTTAATCGACAAATCTTTGAAATATCTGCTACCAATAAAATATTCCACCAAAAATTTGATTTCCATTTATCACTTGCGGAATTTTCAAAGAAATTTGCCACATATCCGAATAAAAAGCTTACTGGAAGCTCTGATTTACATCAATACTATCGAGCTCTCAGTAAATTTGTGACTGGAGGTGATGGTCTTGCCTATATATTTTCTAGTGGTGAATATGCAACGGTTTTCCGAAGTCATTTTGATCTCTCTAGCAATCCCTCTACTTTGTGGGCTCATGAGTTAGCAGCCGTTAAATTATACAATGAAGATATGATTGCAATGCTTGGTTTACTTTCGGAATCCTCTGAAAACCGAGGATATGGGATGGATCGCTTTGTTTACACTAATGCATGGATGGAAGCCATATGCGAGAATAGTCTAAACATCAAATATTTCATTTTAGAGAAATGGGATGGTCAAGTTGTATCTGATATCCCCCATTGGACTCCAATTTCTCGAAGCAATAATGGAAGGAAATATCTCACTATAATTCGCAGTAATACTATCTTTCCTGCATTTATTTCTGATGGAAGTTCAGAAATTCAAAGAGATTTTCGAAATAATAAAGAAATCCATAGTCTCAAAGGATATATGGAATTACAACACGATGAGGTAAATTCACGATGGTCCTTTACGCGAAATCCTGAGGGAAAAGTTTACGCAATTGAAGGGAATTCTGTCTCCTTATCAGTAAGCCATAAATATTTAAAAAATGCTGTGACTCGCCATCCATTGAATGTTCCAAAATATATGGCTATTGGACAAGTTCCTTTCAAAGGCATAGGGCCTGATACTTATATCTTACTGGTCAAATGGGAACAGATCGGAACTGTCTGGAAAAAGAAATTTGATGTGATAATCTCCACAGAACATCTCGATGAAGTGGGTAATAC
>CAYPTZ010000934.1:0-1938 GCA_964413395.1 uncultured archaeon
AATAAGGGCGTCCAATTCTCCAATATTGAGATACTTTTTTCATACAATGAGCACAATAAATATCGCTTTCTTCTCTTGGAGGATTGTTTAATAGTGTTAAATACTCAAAGGGAATTCCAAGAAATTTCAAACCATCAATTCTTTTTTCTACTTCTGCTGCACATTCTTCATCCCCACAGAAGGGGATTTCAGCAATACCTTTATTTTGTTCTACAAAATCTAAGCCTTCTTCAAGATCATTTGTTCTAAGAATCCATTGTTTATGTTTATTGTTTGCAATTTCATGAAGATTCTGCTGAATTGATTCTAATGTTTCATTGATTGTTGTGATTGCATCATCTTTGAGAATAAAATTTTTCTCCTTAGTATCTCTTCGAACAATACATACCTTATTATTTTCAACATCCCTAGGTCCAATTTCAATTCTAAGAGGCACACCTCTTAATTCCCAATAAAAATATTTTTTACCAGAACTCATATCTCGATTATCAAAATTAACTCGTAAATTGGCATTTTTAATTTCTTTAAGTAATTGCTCACAAGCATCAAGAACTGGTTTTTCCTTACCTTTAAATAATATTGGAACAATTACTATTTGGATAGGTGCAATCATTGGAGGAATAATTAAACCCTTATCATCCCCATGAGAAGCTATAGCTGCTGCAATAACTCGTTCACTCATCCCATAACATGTTTGGTAGACATATTTTTGCTCTCCTTCAACATTTTCATATTTTATATTGAATGTTTTTGCAAAAGTATCACTGAGGTTATGAATAGTCCCAATTTGTAATGCTCGATGTTTTTGAGGAAACATGCAATCATAAGCAATTGTATAATCTGCTCCAGGGAACGTATCCCATTTGGGACGTTGAGTAATTACATATGGAATTCCTATAGAATTAAAGAATTGCGAATAGCATTCTAAAGCTTCCTTTATTTGTATTTCACAGGTTTCAGGTGTTTTATGATAGGTATGGGCTTCTTTAAATGTTGTAATTTCGCGTACTCGGATTAATGGACGAGTATTCTTTCCTTCATATCGAAAAGAATTGACAATTTGGTAAGTTTTTAGTGGTAGATCTTGGTGAGAACGTATCCATTTTGCCGCCATTGGGTACATTGCCGTTTCTGAAGTTGGTCTTAACGCTAATTTTACATCAAGTGGAGTTGTCCCACCATCAGTTACCCAGTAAACCTCTTCCTCAAAACCTTTCACTGTCTCAGCCTCTTTCATAAACTGAGGTTCAGGAATTAATAATGGAAATAACATTTCTTCATGTGGAATTGGTGTTGAATCGAGAAGATTTCGGATTATTTGAAGAATAAACTTTCTAAGTTTAAAGCCATATCCTAACCAAACCCCACAACCTTTTAAATTATAGCGATAATCAATAATATCTGCTTGAAAAAGCACTTCATTAAACCATTCCCCAAAATTTTCCTCAATTTTAGGTAAAGAAAGTTTATTTTCCATCAATTTTGATGATTTTACTTTATTTTTATTTTTTTTAGGTGTTCCTTTTTTCTGTGATACTTTTTTTGGTGTTTCCTGTTTTTTTTCCATGGCCATCTACTTATTCACTTTAAATTTTTAGCTTTCAAATATTTCTTACTTTTAATACCTGATAATAATGAAGCATTTTACTTATTAGTTTACATTATGATGGTATACTTTGGTAAACATCTAAAAAGGAGAATAAAAGACAGTATACAAATGTTAGTGTTTTAAATTTTTTTTTTTTTCTTAATTTATTTGGTTAAAACTTCTAATGAAAACTCTTAAGGAAATTCTCAAAAAAGTCCAAAATTCAGAAATTAAGGATCACTTCAATCAATAAAAAAATATCATGAATAAATCTAAAGTACAAATTTTATAATGAAAAATTCTTTTTTTTTTAATACAAAAATACTTATGGATCTATAGAATACTTATTT
>CAYPTZ010000935.1:0-1938 GCA_964413395.1 uncultured archaeon
ACTACATTTACAAAAGACAGGTTCTTCTATATTTGTCTTGGAAGTTAAATATAGAAATCTAGTAGGCTTTTTCATCGCAAATGAAAGGACAAATGTAGACTCTTTTTATGGATTTTATTAGTAGTTATTACTTAATCTTTTATCTGGTGTTTTTAAAATTAGTCATTATTTTTGAAAAAACAAAACCCCTTTTTACTTGAAAAACAATCGTTCAGATCCTTTAAAAATAAAAAATTTCGAAGCAATCGCAAAATTTTATGGATAGAGCAGGAGCAAGAAATGATTTTATAAAATTTTATTATTGCTTATCTAAATGATAGCTTTCCATCTTTTTCTATAAATCTATCACATTTTTTATAACCATAACTCTTATATATTCTATCTGCAAAATATCTTATAATACCATTCGGGTTTTCAAATACTTCAAATGAGGGATAGTATTTAGTATCTTCCCATTTATCATCAGTATAAAGGTGGTGTTCTCTTAAATAATCAATGCTTGATAAAAAAGGATTATTATCAAATAATATAATCCCTTTTATATTATTAATTTCAATATAAAAAAGTAGTTCGCATAATATATTATTTTTTTCGAAAAAATCTTTAATAAAATATATATACCCCATTAAGTCGTTTCCAATAATATTAAGAGTATTTAACTGATCCCCTATACTAGTTTTGTAAAGAATTCCTAAACGAACATATTCTAAGTAACCTTCTTCATCAATATATAGATAATTTTTTTGGTAGTCAGAAATGTTATCGTTTCTAGATTTTAATAAACCATATTCGCACATTTTGCCCTTTTTAATATTTGAGAAATCATGTTTTTCTAATAGGCCATTCATAAGATATTTTCTTTTCTTATATTGCTTAAAATCAATATTATCTAATTCAAAATTGAGTATAGGTATTGGCATACATATTAACCTTATATATTTTGTACTTTTTTGTTGTTCAAAATTATCAAAGAAAAAAACTGCCCTACTTCTTATCTTAGATAAAGCATCATTTTTATTCTTAAGGTTTTTTTCAATTTTTTCTCTAATTTCATAATCTTCCATTGGGGTAGAAGAAAAATTACATTTTTTGTAATATCTGTAATCTTTTTTTCCTACTATCATATGAGGGCCCTCAGAACTTTTTAGTATATAAACAATATAGTACTGCCCTCCCGTTGGTCCGGTACAATCTATGGGGACAATTTTTACTGATAATTTTGGATTTAAATAATCAATAATTATATTCTCTATCTTTTCTTTTAAGCCTTCTTCTAAAGGAAATAACTTCTTTGGTTTATGGTCTTCTTCTTCTATACCGTAAATAATAATTCCACCATTTGTATTTGCAAAAGAAGAAATATCTTTAGCTATTTCTTTATTATCACTCGAAAGTTCTCTTTTATACTCTAAATTTGGACTTTCTTCTATTTGATCATCTATTAATTTCTGTAAAAAGCCTTCGTCTTTATTGCTTAAGTTGTACAATTTTTCTAAAAAATTATTTGTCATTCTTTTTTATTTATTTTTTTTATTATTTAACAATCTCAAGTATTTTATGTATATTTTAAAGCTTTTTAAATCTATTTTATTATATTATAGACCATAATATGCAAAAAGTTATAAATTCTATATATAACAAATATATTACCACCACAAAACATACACAGATTATATATATTTAATTTGAAGCTTTGCTCTTTATGGTAAAAAATTTCGTGGATTTATGGGAGCTCCATTTACCCTAACCTCATAATGAAGATGTGTGCCTGTGCTTAGGCCTGTACTTCCCATCAATCCAATTAAATCTCCCTGAGATACCTTTTCCCCTACTGATACTTTAAATTGACTCAGGTGAGCATATACAGTTACATAGGTATTACTATTTTCATCTGTTCCGTGATAAATCATAATTCTTTTACCCATGTTCCCACTTGAG
>CAYPTZ010000936.1:0-1936 GCA_964413395.1 uncultured archaeon
GAGATCGAGACTTGAGGTTATTTCCAAAATGTTTATAGAAAAATATCAACTTTCTCAAGAAATGATGGAAAAGACTTTAATTGATCAAGGGCCATTTATAAGTTTTTCAGAGGAAATAAAAATGCTTCAAATGCAATGGGATCAAGCTGAAATGATTGTTTCTGGCGGAACGGCAAAAATGTTTGATTTACTCGCGGTTTTTCAACAATTATATAATGCCCTTAACAATATAATTTCATATTATTTTTTCAAAGATGATTATGAAAGAACTATTTCTGAAATAAAGATAATTCTTAAAAATTTAGGAGAATCTCCCGAATTTCGAGATAATCCAGAACTCCATAAAATAGATTTTGATAAACATGGATGGAGTGTAATAAATTTAAATCCAATGAAACTTACAGAAATAACTTTGAGGCGAGTTTTAATAATGCTAACTTTACATATTGATAATATTATTAAAAGTAAATTAAGTCGTTCAAGTAAATTAAATGCTTATTCAAGAGATATTTTTCCATTTCTTATAGATAAATATGAATTTTTAGATAATTTAGAAGTTTTACAGATTTTATTAAGAATATTTCTTCTTTAAAAGTAAAAATTCTGTATTATTTTTCTTATTTTTATTATAATCTTTTCTAAAATAATTGTACTATAGAAGTGAGAAAATTCGAATTATTCCAAAAAAAGAATTGTAAAATTACCATATTCTCCAACCAAAAATATAAATAAAGATGGAACCATTAACAAAATAAGTAATAAATAGTGAAGCAAAAATGAAAATTCATGTTAATTTTAAAAGTGAACTTGAAGACAACGTTTTAGATCAAATAAACTTCATTAAAGGAGATTTTAACATACTTTTTGGAAAAAGAACATCCTTTACTCAAAAAGATCGAGATACTGCAATAGATATACTTCATTACTTATCAAAATCCATAGACACACCAAAAGGTGTAGAATTTCTTTCAGAAACTTTAGAAGCACTTGAAGAAACATATCCGACCTTATTTTAAACGTTTTTTTTTATTTCTATGATATAAATTGGAATATAAAAAATTATTTAAGAATTTAGCATCTCTTCAGTTAATCCTTCTTCAAAATATTTCTTTCGAGTAATCCAACTATCTTGAAATTCAGGAATGACAGATAAAATCGAACCTCCAACCCAATTAGATAAAACTCGACCTTTTGAAGCAATAAGCCGAACTTCTTGTGCAATTTTACCCCGTTTGCTGAGTTCAGCTTCAATCTCTTGCTTAAGTTTTACATCTAAGAATGGAAACATTGATGTGCCTCCAGTAATAAAAATATTAGAAAGCAACTCCCGTCGAATATCCATATCACATAGTTCTATCGTATCTGCAATAGCAATTGGTAATGAATCACATTCTACTCCATTCAAACTTGGATTAAATAATAATTCTGGCACAATAAATCGTTCTGCACCAATAGTCACTGTGGATGAGTCAGGCAATGAATAATCTTTTTTGAAACTATCCCCATTTACTAAATCTTCTTCGAAATTTAAAGAACAAAAACAAGCACGTTCTTTTAATACCCTTACTAGATTCTTTTGGACTGAGCTTTTTACCGGAAATCCAAGTTCACTTAATTTAGTTGCCATGAAATTATCAAGTACATTTCCACCCAAAGGAACATATTTTACTGCATGTTGAAGAATAAAAGATTTATAGATAGGCGTAATTCTGATATTTGAGGCCCCCATGTCAACAATTAACCCTGTGTCAAATCCACCAGAATACATCGTTAATAAAGCACCTCTTACGGGATAATATCCACCAACAACAAAAGTTTCTAAGAATAATTCAAAGAGATTTTTTTTCGAATCTCGAGACATAAAAGGATTAGTGGTAAAGATAATTTTACATTGAGTTGGATCAACTCTTAGTAAATAAAAAATATAATTTATCAT
>CAYPTZ010000937.1:0-1935 GCA_964413395.1 uncultured archaeon
TAAAATTAGCAGCTCAAAATATGTATTTTCGAGATCAAGGTGCATTCACAGGAGAAATTTCAGCAGATTCCTTAATTGATGCAGGTTGCGAATATGTTTTATTAGGACATAGCGAAAGACGAAGAATTTTTGGTGAAGATGATGCATATATTAACCAAAAAGTTAAAAAAGCTTTAGAAAAGGGACTTAAACCTGTTCTTTGTATTGGTGAAACTGCAAAAGAAAAGAGTGAGGGTAAAACAGAAGAAATTAATGTCAGTCAATTAGAAAATTCCTTAGCAGATATTTTACCAGAACAAATGAAAAATGTTGTTCTTGCATATGAACCTGTTTGGGCAATCAACAATAAATTCTTAAATCCCGATACTGAGATTAAGACTGCCACTCCTGAAGAAGCCACTGCCATTCATGATATCATTCGAAATTGGCTAGTTACAAAATATGGTGATGAAATCGGTAATATGATCCCCATCCAATATGGCGGATCTATGAAAGCAGCTAATTGTGATGGTCTATTAAAGATTTCAAATATTGATGGTGGCTTAATTGGAGGTGCATCCTTATCATCTGATGCCTTTAAGCCTATCATTGAAAGTGCTTCAAAATTATAATTTTAAAAAAAAAAATTTTTTTTTACTTAAATTCTTCAACTACAATATTTCCTGTAGATTTCATTAAATAGCGAATAGGTCCTTCTTTAATATATATTTCTTCATTTCCATCATTTTCTACTGAGCCTATTGAAAATTGATCTTTATATAGCATATAATTTAATTGAGATGCAGTTAAGTTATATACATTTAAAAATGATTTGGGCAAATCTAGAGAGTTATTTTTAAAATTCCAATTGATACGTTTTAAGCACCAAGATCTACGAATTCGGTCTGCGAGCTCATCAAGGATATCGTCAACATGCGCCTCTAGATCATCCATTGAAGCTAAACCATAACCTTCTTTCCATACATTCTCTCGTGATTTGCTTTTTGTTCTTGATATAGACCGAACCATTTCAACTAACTCTTCAAAAGAAAAATCTTGAAATTTACTGTTTGCTGAGGTAAAGATATTCATAATTCTTCATCCCTTTTATTAAAAAATAATAAGTAACTTTCCTTTAAAATATTTTACCTAACAAAAATCATTTATTACAATATTTCTAATAATTAAGTAGAAAAAACGCAATAATTTGTAATTTCTTATTCAATCACTAATTTTTTCTTTCTTAATATGTCCATTTTTTGACATTTGATATTTCCAATTTCCTAAAATAAACCAGATCTCATCATAACCATCAATTATCTCAGATCCAATTGCAGGGGGGTACTTATATAACTTTTTATTAAGTTCAGAAGATGTCATATTGAATATATTTAAAATATCACTGGGTAAAGCGATATCAGTCCGTTTAAAATTTTTTTGAATAATTGAATATGACCAATTTGTTTTTACTCGATCAGTTAATTCTTGTAAAATATGCTCTACTTCAGTTTCAAGATGCTCCATCGCCTGTAAGCCATATCCTTCACGCCAGACATCTGTAGAAGATTTCTTTTTTGTCCTTTTAATTGTAGAGACAAAATCTATTAGTTCATGAAAAGCTAGATCTGAAAAATCGTTCTGCTTTGACACATAAATAATTATGATTTTTCATCATAAGAATGTATGTTAGCAGAAATGAAAAAATAGCATTTAATCTCGATGTGTTAAGCTATCAATATATAAAGGAACCAGTTTTTTAACACGAGTAAAAAAATCAATATTTTTTTGATATTTCTTTGGCCTTTTTTCCTCAGTATGCCGAGCATAGATATAGATTTTCAAAAGACAAAAAGAGATAGAGTATATGATTATTTGATTAAAAAATATGGTAGAGATAAAACGGCCAATATTGGAACATATGGTGAATTTAAAATACGGATGTCCGTACAGGGGGTT
>CAYPTZ010000938.1:0-1933 GCA_964413395.1 uncultured archaeon
AAAAATGGAAGAGATTATTTAAAAACCTGGGAAGCGGAAATTGGTTTTGAAAATTCATTAAGAAAATTCTACGAAGATACTGTAGTTGCTGAATCAAAAACCAATGAAGTTTTTGAAACTGATAGTTGGGAATTAGTACCCGATCCATTTTTAGCCAGTGTAGTCAATAAGGATGGTATATATATTGTAGGCGATACAATCCATAAAATCACTTATGATATTGAATATTTAATCACAGATGGCGATTTTAAAAAGTTAGAAGATATTGATAATGAATTGAAAAGTTCTGAAACTGTCATTGAATTCAAGATTAAAAGACAGCAAGGCTCAGATAAGGATTGGGCTGGTTGGAGAACCATTGAGAAAAGTTGTCCATGCGGAAATTGTGATATCAGTGCTCATTTAAAAGCATGGAATGTTGCCTATTCCTATTACGCCTCTTGTGGTATTAGAATAACCGGAAGGAAATATAAAAAAGCATGTGGTATATGTAAAAAGAAATGGCATGATGATGAAATGTGGTGGGCCAAAGTTGATGGTTGTGCCAGAATTAATGCTTGTATATATGCTGCTTGTACAGGATACTATACTGTATGTGGAAGCTCCGAAGGAAGTAATAAAGAAAATGTTGATAAAACACTTGAATATTGGGTGGCTCCAATGGGTGGAGCCATAATTCTTGTTGATTATATACATGCAGATTACTACTATACCGATGATGGATGTTATGATCAACATTGGTATGAAGAATTCAATTGAAATAATCTTTGTGCTGGACCAAGGTCCAGCACAATTTTTAATAAATTTCTAAATATCCAACAGTTATGCATTTTTTATGAAATTTCATCTCAAAATACGGCCCCTTTATATATTCTTTCTATTTGGCTTTTTTATTTTTGATTCATGTATAAGAGAAGAAATCATTGATGATGAATCAATATCAAAGCTAAACAATGAAAAACTGGTCATTTACTGCCTCCTAACTCCAGGTGATAGTATCTATGCCTACATTGCCAAAACAGCCCCCTTCTCACAAATAGCTGACAAACCGGAAGATTACTATGTGCTTGATGCATTAGTGGAACTTTCCGATAATAATAACCATTTTACAACTTTAGTCTTAAAATCTGATACGTTCCCTTTGTACGCCACTTCTCAAGATAATTTCAAAGTTAATCCCTCAACCGAATATAATTTAAATGTCAGTACACCGAGAGGGTTAAACGTTCATGCTTCAACAATAACTCCCTATACTTACTCAAAACTAAACCAGGGAAATGTTTCGGTATATACCATATACGATACAGAATTCGAAGAATATCAATTAATAGCAGAGGTTTTATTATACTGGGAAACAATTAGTGAATACAGTTATGGTTACCTTTTGTATAGCAGTACATTTCATTACGATATAGAGATCATTGAGGACTATTTTTCTGTAGGAAATATAAACTATTGCCGATATGGTTACAACATGTTTTTCCGGGATAGTAAATTAATTTGCGACACTCTCTACTTAGCCACAACTGATGAAAACCTGGCAAATTTCATGCTATCCCAAGAGTTATTCTTACAAATTAAAGAAGTATTGGATGGAGGATCGTTTCTTGACCTTTTCCGAGGGGTCATTCCTGAGAATAGTAATATTGAGGAAGGCGTGGGAGTATTCGGAAGTTATTTAAGCGATACAGCTATAATAAATATAAACACTGATGAACTATGAAACTTATAAGCAGATATTTATTAATCCTATTCATGGTATCGGGATGTGCAGTTAACTATAATCACATTCAGTTACAAAATTTTACTTATAATGAAAGAATTGATACTGTTAATCCTGTTACAATATTGCATAGTCAGCAAAACATATTTGAAGTAAGTAACAACAGGGCATATGAAAAAAGACAAATAGGTAAGAAGTTGTGGATTGTTC
>CAYPTZ010000939.1:0-1928 GCA_964413395.1 uncultured archaeon
ATCCAAAGATCAGTCATTATATCTTTACCATCATTCCAAAGAATTATTATATTATACCCTGAATCAATATCTATATTTACATTCTAGAACTTTTCTCAAACTTTCTTATAGATTTCTCAAACTTTGTTAAAATTTATAGCTTCATCACACCATTAAAAAAGTAAATTGGAAAGAATTGACAGATTAAAATTATATATGTTATCAATACAGTTAATATTATGGTATTTCCAGATTTTGAAGGAAATAATATTGTAAATCTCATGAGTTCAATAATAACTCATTTTAATGGAACATCAAAATATACAGCTTTAAGGTGTTTGAAGGAAAATGAACTTAAAGGAATCAACAATATCATTCTAATAGTAATTGATGGTCTTGGATATAATTTTGTCAAGAAATATGATAAAAATTCAATACTTCTTAAAAAAATGCGATCAAAAATAACAACTGTTTTTCCTTCAACAACTGCCGCTGCAATGACAAGTATTTATACAGGACATGCCCCAAAAAATCACGGTGTACCTGCATGGTTTACATACTTAAAGGAATTAGGGTTAATTTCAGCTATTTTATTATTTATTGATCGCGCTACCAAAAATCCTCTTCAATCTGCAACAATTACTCCTAAAAAAATCTTTGCCATAGATTCATTATTCAAAAATATAGAAGCAGACCAATTTATGTTTTTACCAAAAGAATATAATAAACAGGCATATGGGGATGCAATTGGCAATCATGCAAAATCTCCAGGATATGAAACTAGAGATATGGAATCATTTTTTTCAAATATGTTATCTACTTTACTTGACAATCAAAATTCAAAGAAAAAATATATATTAGGTCATTGGCCATATTATGATGCTTCTTGTCATGAAAAAGGGGCCAATCATCCAGATACTATAAACCATTTTCAAGAAATAACAGGAAAGATTGAAGAATTTGTCAAACAAGTAAAAAAAGAATCCCCTGATACAAAAATCTTTATAACGGCTGATCATGGAATGATCGATACTCCCAAAGATAAAATAATATATATGAAAGATCATCCAGAATTAGCTGAATGTTTAACACTCCCCATTACAGGAGAAGCTAGAGCACCATTTTTCTTTGTAAGACCGTCTAAAGTTCAAAAATTTGAAGCCTATATCGAAAAACATTTATCTTATGCAGGAAATTTAATGAAAGGGGAAGAAGCAATTGAAAGAGGAATATTTGGATTATTTCAACCGCATAAAAAATTCTATTCGCGAATAGGAGATTATATTTTCTTTTTAAAAGAAGATTATATAATTGCTGAATTTTTGGTGGGAGAACGAGAACATATTCATGAAGGAAATCATGGAGGAATTCATGAAGATGAAATGTATGTTCCATTAGTTATTTTTTAGTTTTTTTTCCTAACAGACCTCTTTCAAAAATAAATAAAAATTATAAAATTTGTAAAATTTAATCAAAATTCTTGGCTTTAGTCAACCGCTGTTGTTCAAATATCTTGGTTTCTTCATTTAATAAATCATAATACTCAATAATATCCATACAATCTAACACAGCCAGATCCAGTTCCTTCTTTAAATTATGATCCTTCCCAAATATATCAGAATGTACATTTTCCTTAGATTTATGAATCATTTTTTTCATTATTTCTTCCACTTGAATCATTTTTGTGTGTGAAATGATTCGTATATCTGGAATTCTAAACTTTTTAAGTTCATATACAAGCAATTGTAAATCACCTTGACCTTCCCAACGACCTAAAATATGAGCTTGCCAATAGAAATACGTTGAATTTAATACTCCAAGATAAAATAAAATATGATCAGGATTGTGGATTTTAATTCCACGAACTCCATCAGCAACTACTGCATGGATCTTGTTCCATTTAGCAATGAAATTTTTGTCTATATGTCGTAAAAATAAAATATCAGGAG
>CAYPTZ010000940.1:0-1926 GCA_964413395.1 uncultured archaeon
AGATAAGCATCACTACGGCACATATTCCATAAAAGATTGTATAATGGGCAGATATAGAACTTGATGTTTTTCCCATTAAATCAATTGTATTTGCTAATCGAGTTCCTAATAAAATAATAAAATAAAACCATGAAAGACAAAAGAGAATTGGAGCAACCCAATTCGCCATAATATCAATAAATTTACTATTAGTCCCCCAATCATATGGTAACCAAGCTAATTCAAAATCTTCAAATTTGATGAAGAAGATAAAAATAATATATATTGGAACAAAAATTGAGAAGATTAGTATAGTTAATCGACTGATTTTAACATTCATAATTAAGTTATTTGATTATAATGATTTAAAGGTTTTAGCTGCTACAAATTGGCAAATTAAATTTTGAATTTAAATCCAATAATAGATGAAAAAAACAATTGAAAAATAAATTATTCGATTATTTGGTGAAAATAACCAATTATACGTAACTTATTAGAGAAAGGGCCAAATTCTGCAATTATTCCATTCATTCCACTATTATCATGAACTAAAGGTTTTTCTAATTCTAATTTGATCATCCCTTCTTTTCCAGGTAAAATATCATCACCTTCAATTAATTTAACAGGACTAATTCCTAAATCGGCGATCGCATGATAAGTCATTGAATTTTTTGGAGATACGGTCCCATTTTCACTATTTGGTTTATAATATGGAGAGATGTAAATTTTTGCATTAAAAGTTTTTGAAGTTTTCATTGACCCTAATGAGCAAAAAATGGAATTTCGGTCAATATTATCTGATTTTATTCCTTTTAAAGCTAATCCAACCCGATCTCCTTCTTCAGCGGTTTTAAAATCTCGATCTTGCTTTTGGATTGATCGTAGAATGACTTTATTTTGCACAGGGACTAAATCATACATCTGTCCTGCTTTAACTTGTCCCTTAGTTACCAATCCTAATGCAACGGTTCCTATACCTTGAACTGGGAATACATGATCTATTAGAACCTTTGAATAAAGAGATTTTGATGGATCAGGTTTAGGTTCAGATAACATAATTTTTGAAACCTTTTTCTTTAATTCTTGATAGTCATCCCGATTTCTTAATACTAGTAATTCCATTTTATTTAGAACTGTAGGTCCAATTAATTTAGGTAATTGGGTTTGAATTTGCTCAATACGCCATTCGTTTGCAGTAGTAATACCTCCAATAGTAGCAATAAATTTAGAATTATAATATCGTGCAAATAAATCCATTAAAACCATAATTTCTCCAATTTCTGATGTAATACCAACTTCTGCATCAATAATCATTATGTGAACATGAGTTTCTGCACATGTTTGAATTAAGGATTTGACTTTTTCAGGATAAGCAATAGGTGCAACAGCAGTAAATATCATTTTCAATTGATGATCTAGTCTATTATAAATTTGTAAATCACTTTTTGTTCCAGGACTCCCAAATGCTTCACCAATTAGTTTAGATATCTCCTGATTTGCTCCAAGTAAACCGATAGTTATCGATCTTTCAACTTCTCCTTCACTCATATTTTAATAAATATTTCAAAATCAAAAAAAGTATCTAAAATTAAATAGTACAATAATATGATGAAAAATTTGAAAAAAAAAAAATTGATTTATCTTCCTTAAATCAGCTTATTCCTCTTAAAAATAAACCATAATACAATCATACTAAAACCCATTATTAATATCACCCACCAAAATGAAAGTTGAGGAAAATTAATATTATTCATTCCGAATATTCCTGCAATTAAGCTTGGTAACAGCAAAAGTGAAGTTGTAAATGTAAAACGAGCTAAGGTCCGATTAGTTTTACTCGCTTCGGAGTTAAAATAGAGATTCATTAAATCTGATATAGTATAGCGCAAAATATCTTGTTCATCAAGCAAATGCCGAATATGATCATCCAATTCTGGAGGAATAACA
>CAYPTZ010000941.1:0-1925 GCA_964413395.1 uncultured archaeon
TTCTGATAACTCTTTTTTAATTTTTTGAATTTTTATTTCAATTTCTTTTTTCTGTGCTTCATTTAATAATATTTTTTTTGATTTTTGTTTTTGTTCTTTTTCTATTGAACTTAATTTATTAATTACTAAATCTAATGTAGGTTCAGGTATATTTAGATTAATTTCTCTTAATTGACTTAAAAGTACCGATTTAGATGGAATTTTTGCTAAATTTAGTAGAATCTCTTCAGATTTTTTTTTATTTAATAAAATTTTTTCCTTTTCTTTTTCAAGGTTTTTTAAATCTTGCTCAGTACTTTCATGATTTTCTTCTAAGTGTGCAATTTTCTTTTCTATATCTATATATTCATCTAAATTTTTGTGTGAGCCTGAAATCTTCTTTTCAATTTTTACAATTTCTTGAGATACTGAATTATACTCATTAAGGATTCCAAGTAAAGATTTATTAGTTGTTATTTCATGGTTGATTTTTATTACTTCTTCTTTATATTGATTTAATTCTTCATTTTGGTTAAAATCTAAATTTAATTCTGTAAAAATATGATATAGTTGTTTGAACGAGATTGAGAACTCTTGTCCTTCAAAATCTTTTCCTTTTATTATATTATTTTCCGCAAATGAATTACTTGATGCTTTACCCAATATATCTCGCATTGAAATGATATATTTATTTATTTGAATTACTTTTTCATGTTCTTTATTTAAAGATTCTATGTTTTTTTTTAAAACTATAATATTTTTGTCATATCGGTCAATTTGAGTTTGAATTGACTCTTTTTTTTCCTCAATTTCATCTAAATTAACAGTATGATCTTCTTCGATTTGTTTTTTTAACTTATTTTGTTTTTTATAATGATTATGTAATATACTTACAATTTTTTTTGCTTTTCTATCAAAATTTTGATTAAGATCATTAATTTTAAGCTTTATATCTTTAAGTTTTGCATATTTTATATTGATTTGTTCCTGAATTTTTTTATCTTTTTCTTCATTTACCTTAAAATCTGATTCAATATTTCCTTTATCATTTGTGATAATAAATTTTAGGTTATTTAATATTTTAATTTGATGTGCTTGATTGTTGATTTTACTGTTCCTATTAATAATGGTATTTGTTAAATTTTGATTTTCATTCAATTTATCGTTATATAATCCTTGCAATTGTTTATAATCCTTAATTTTTTCTTCAGTTGCAATATTCTCAAGCCATACTTTATATTTTTCTAAAAATACCTCTTTTTTTTCAATTTTTTGAATTTGATCTTCGATTTTTCCAATAAATACATCCTTAAAAAATAAAATTTGTTGATGTAAGCTTTCATTCCCTCGAATAGTCCGTATAAAAATTAATTTTTTAAAATCCTCAAACGAAATCTCTTTATCATTTGCATAAAATTCTCCTAATGTTAAAGGATTCACTCTATTTAAGCTATTTTCAAATTTCCATAAGTAAGGTTTTAATTGTGCTTCATAATATATAGAATCGGAAATTACAAAGGTAATATTACACTCATCAAAGATTTTTTTTAGTTTTTCAAATCTATCTTGATTTTCAAAAACATAATTTCCTGATGCTATTTCCATTAGAGTAGAAGCCATCGATTTTCCTACTCCATTTTTCCCGTGTAAAGTGATTATATTATCTGATTTGATAGTTGGAATAGTATTTCTTCCTTTTGTTTTCAGATTAATACTAATTAATTCACTCATTCTATATATCATCCAATTTATCTAAATAATCTTTAAATTCTTTATATCCCACGTTATTAAAATCTTTAAATTCAACCATTGAATCAAGAAATTCCTGATATGGTTTTTCTAATTTATATTCTTCCATTATATTTTGAATAAGTTTTCCAGTAATTTCTTCATAATTCATATTGAAAACCCCTAATTCCTTTCGTTTTATACTCTACATTTGTGTA
>CAYPTZ010000942.1:0-1922 GCA_964413395.1 uncultured archaeon
GATCATTAGACTTACCAAGTTCTATATAGTTAACTTTCAACAACTCCCTTAGGTAGTCGGGTAGGTTAGAGTCATTGCTGACTCTTTCCCCCCTAAGAACTCTGCGTGCGAGTTTCCCAGCACAGAGCTCAAGCAAACAGTACCAATATGTCACCATCCCTTATTAAATGCGATACATGATAATCTGGTCGAATCCTTATAGGTCGACAGCTATTTGCGTATTTCCAATCATCTTTTTCTATGCATCATATTCTTTAAGAAAAGAAAGAATTGTATTTTTGTGTGTTATTATATGCAATTTCATAGCATTTCCATTTCTTTTTATGTTCTGGATTGAGAAAACTTTTATTCCCAACCCTCCATTTATACCTTTTACGTTTAATATCAGAAAATTTATTAAATGTCCAGATATTACCCGAAAATACCCATTTTCTGTCCCCTTTTTTAGAGAAATAATTGTCTTTCACCCATTCTTTTGATTTCTTAGGATGTCTTCTCTTGCACCATCTCCATACCCAACGAAAGGTAATTAATTCCATTCGGGGAAAAACACGATGAGTTCTACAATATTGATAATAGCGAGCCCATCCGAGAATTATCCTATTTAAGGAGTAAATAAGTTCATCGGTTTTAGTTTGTTTATGAGTGTCCGTAAAATCTTTAATCTTACGAAGAATCCGTTTTATTGAAGACTTATCTGGTTGAACCCATAAGGTTTTCATTTGATATTGAATTAAATGAAACCCTAAAAACTTAAAGCCCTCGCTTTTATGAACCTGTTTGGTTTTTTCTTGATTTAACGATAGCCCTAATAGAAATAATCTCTTGGAGAGAACAGATTTAACTTTGGAGAGAATATCTTTGTTGGATGTTAAAAGAACCATATCATCTGCGTAACGAACCATAGTCAATGGATAATATCTCCCATGATAATCAATAACTCGATTAAAATCATAATCTAAACTATTAAGGGCAATATTCGCTAAAAGAGGGGATATAATCCCTCCTTGGGGCGTACCCTTAAATGTATTATAATATTTATTGTCCTTGATTATACCTGCTTTAAGCCATTTCTGTATAATTGGTTTAAATAAATACAATTTAGAAAGTAATGGTTTATGGGCAATATTATCAAAACATCCTGACAAATCAACATCTAATATAAACTCACCATTTCCGCTCTGAATTGACTCCTTAATAACTTCAATCGCATCTTGGGTAGAACGCCCTGCTCTAAATCCAAAAGAATTTTCATGAAATTTACATTCCCATTTAGGCTCCAACGCAATTTTTACAATGGTTTGTATAATACGGTCATAAATAGTTGGTATTCCAATTGGACGAGTTTTTCCATTTGATTTTGGAATTTCCACTCTTCTAACTGGTTTGGGATGATAAGATTTTATAGAATTCATGGAGAAAGTGCTAACCTTTCTATAAAGTTCCTCCCGCTCCTTATCACTATGACACACAACCCCATCAATGCCAGGGGTATATCTTCCCTTATTTATCATAGTGACTTGTCTTATTGCATATAGTTTTACATAATACGAACGGATTGTTAATTTTTGTAGATTTACAACCGTCCTGAAATCTTTCTTACTAGTTGCTTTGTAAATTCGACCCTGTAATCGTTCGACGTATGACTCAACAATATCCCAATTAATATCTGACCAACAGATATTATCTTTAATATTATTCATCATTTCGTTCCTTGTTTGATTCACTCATAAGTGTTTAATCACTACATTTCTTTGAAATTTCCCGAGTTCGTATTTACAATGTTCACCTTTCGGAAGTCTACCTCCTTTCAGAGTAGTGCATAGCACCTATCCCCACCATTACAGCAAGGCATTTGTTTTTTCCGAAATCCTTTACCTACTGATTCTTCCCTCTTCCTTACGGTCAAGATACCATTCCAT
>CAYPTZ010000943.1:0-1917 GCA_964413395.1 uncultured archaeon
TTAGTTCATCACCTACTTTTCCAGAAAAGGCATTCACAAAATGATCGAGATCTCTATACAGCATTGGTGTTTCAAAAATCCCAGCCCATGGAACCAAATAAGAAAAAGTACCTGCAATAGCTATATCAACAGTACCTGATCTTACACCCTCTTGAAGTTCCTTCTCACGTCCTAAAACACCAGAATTATGTATAACAATCTCAACAGTTCCATTTGTCTTTTTTGCAACTTTTTCTGCAAACATGCTAGCAATGGTTTGCTGAGGACTTATAGGAGCCCCTACATGGCCTAAATTTAGTTTTACTTTTCCGGATGCTGCTAGTGCTTCTCCAAATGCAAAAACATTTAATAGTAATAAAACCATTAATACCAGGATCAAAAACTTTTTCATAATAAAACCTCCAATAACTTAAATTTTTTAAAGTAAACGATTACTTTAAAAAAAATATACCATATATAAATTATAATGTCAATTAAAAGTACCCGGTGCACTACTGCATGAGAAAATACAACTTCGGATAGTACCGGTTTATCCGAAGTGAGATTCTGGCATAAAGATGAACTTTTAAGTGTCCAAAAAATATAAAATTCTGACCTTAATTTAGTGCACTTTTGAAATTTAACTAACATTAAAAATACCTTGTTTGTAATATCCTGTTATGATATTTTAAATATTGCTTTTTTTCTTTTGTTTCCAGATTATTTATGGAAAGGATTTTTACGTATTTTTCTAAGCTTATAGAATATAGAATACCAATATATTTTACTTTGGTTTTTATACAGAACCAAATAAATCTCCCCGCAGCAGGGCTGCGGGGGATTGAATCCTAGGCGGTTAAAAAGTCTTATAAAAAATATTAAAACTAGCCTAAAAAAAGAAAAGCTATTTTTTATAAAAACAAAATACTCATTAATTGTTTGATCAAAATTATTTTATATTTTCCCGACAATAAACCGTATTTCCTATTAATAATTTAGGTTGATATACTATTTCCCGATTTGGTAAAAATTTTTTTTTCTTTATTCTTTCAAGAATAAAATATCCAATTTTAGTACCAATAATTCTGGGGTCCTCTTCGACAATTGTCGGATGAATATACATTAAATCAATATTATTAATATTCCCAAAAGAACATATTGACACATTTTTAGGTATTTTTATCTTATGTTTTTTGCAATACTTCAATGCTCCAATAAGCATATTATTATTCATAACAACAATTGCTGTCGGAATACATGATAAATTCATTAATTTCGACATACCCTTATAACCTGACAAAGTAGTAAAATCTCCATCGTATCTGTAAATATAATTACCATTAGTTGGAATATCATATTCTTTCATTGCTTTTTTAAAACCTTCGAATCTTTCATTGCCTGTACTAATATTTAACGGACCGTTAATTACCCCAATTTTTCTATGATTACTTTCCAATAAATACTTTGTTAACATATATGGTCCACTTATACAATCGGTACCAATAAAATCTCCTTGAAAAAGAGGATTCTTAATTTTCCTATTGACTAAGATAGTAGGGGTTTTCTTACTTATTTCGCAAATAAATTCATCGTTTTCTGCCATAGTATTGATAATTAAACCATCAATTTTTTTACTTAATAACAATTCTAGAATTTTTTTTTCTTCCCCTTTTTTACCCTCAGTGCTACACACAATTAAATTATATTTTTTATTAAAAATAACTCTCTCAATTTCCCTTGTCAATACTGTAAAAAAATTATTAGTAATATCTGAAACAACTAAGGCTATTGTATAAGTAACTGTAGTTTTCAAACTTCTAGCGATTGAATTAGGGTAATAATTATATTTTTTCACTAAATTCAATACTCTATTAGTTAATTCAGGAGAAACATAATAGTTCTTATTTAATACCCTAGAAACTGTCGCAGTTGATACTT
>CAYPTZ010000944.1:0-1915 GCA_964413395.1 uncultured archaeon
TTTTTGTTCCTTACGCATTTGATGCAACAATAGGTACTTGTTTCAATTCAATAGAGGTGATCTTCTCAGTTTATATTAATGGAGATCCAAATGATGAAACAAACTTAGTCGTTACATTGTCTGCAGATCAGATTAATACTCTTTTCATTCAATATCAAGATCCATTAATATGGGGAAATATGCTTGTATCTTATCTCCCTATTCATATTTCATTTGCAGAATTGGAAATCATCAGTAATTTACAAAATTTTGCTTTTAATTATGCTAATATTGAAGAAATTTCGATCATTGGGTATAAAAATGATGTGCATCCTTATGCTAACTTTGATACTCCTACGAATTTTATGATGGCTTTAGTTGTAGGGCGAATTTCATTAGTCGATATTCTAAATGATGCAACTATATTTTATGGAGATTTACCAGAAGGAATGGAACGTCCATATTATCTTTCAGGAACCATTCAATCTTCAATATTAACAATTCCAATTCAAATAACTCAAACATCTATTACTTTTATTCATCAAGATCTGGATAGCATCCTTTCTGATCCTATATCAAATACAGGAATTTACTCTGACCAGATTATAATTTCAGGGATATCAGTAAATGGGGGCCAATTACCTCTGATTACAGGATTTATCGCAGATTATTTAAAACTTGCAGCTCAAAATGAATTTGGCACTTTCTTTGATATCGGTATACCTTTGGAAAAAGGAATTGCAACTAGTAAATCATTCCTATTAATCGGAAAACCAGCGATTTACTATTTTATAAAGCTGAAGTATTCAGGGAATGCATTTTTTAACTCCTATTCAGCTCCCCTTCTGAATGAATTTGAAATTGCAAAAGAAAATGTAATACTTGATTTTCGAAATATTGGTTTAGAATCTATATTAACAACTCATGTCACTAAAGGAGAATTTCAGATTATTACAGGTCAACTTTTGGATGATGAAGGTGATTTACTTATTTTTGGAGAAGAAATATCCCAAACTCATTTACTTCCATTATATGAATATGAAGATAATGTGTTAGTATATGATCAAGATTATGATATGCCTATCCATCAAGTATACCTTGAAATCAAAACTAATCTAGATACCTATAAAATCCTTGATTCTTCGCCCATTACTCAAAGTTTTATTCAGTTAATTATAAATACATCTGAAGATGGAAATTTCCCAATTTCACCTCAAACACTTATTGGGAGAATTAGATATTTCGAAAATGAATATTATCAAGAAATGACTCGAATAGTATCCATTATCATTGATCCAATCCAAGCAAAAATCACGGTCCAAGAAATACAAGGAGATTCTTCAGGAGAAAATATGGAAATTGATGCAAATAATATCATTCAGAATGCTCTTATTACGTATACAGACACTATCACTTATACATTCGCCCTTCAAACAGAACAGTATCATCAACCGATCTCAGATGCACCTGTCTGGTTACAAATAGGAGTGGTACCTCAATCTCCGTATTTAGATTATAACTTCACTAATCCTGCCGATTGTAATATTCGACAATATATTGGCGGTTTAGGAACTCCATCAGAAGAACTTCTTTCGATGGTTTTACATCAAGATCCTTATGGAAGACCTTTAATTTATCCTTATGGAGATAATGCAGATGAGGATAAAATTCATACTTTTGCACCACTTTATTATCAAGCTCGGATCACAGATAGTGATGGATTGGTTACCTTCACTTTAGACAATGATATTTTCACTAATATTGTAGAAACTTATTATCGTTATGTTCGAACAGGTGGAGAACTCGAGTTTATTAACCTCTACATGAGAATTTATTATGATCATGAATTTCAAGCCAATGAAGTTGAGCTCACAACGGAATATTATCTTGATCAACCCTATACCGTCAATTTTGGAGGAAATGAACAATTTGTTTA
>CAYPTZ010000945.1:0-1911 GCA_964413395.1 uncultured archaeon
ATTCACAAGAAAACTAAAATAATGAATTATATCAATTTTGATAGAACCTCATATATATTTTATAAAGTGAAAAAAGACAACGTTTGGTGCCTCAGGATTTATATTGAAAAATATTTATGAGTGTAATAGAATGTGTGTTAAATTTTTCCAAAGGTATCTTCACTAAAAAATTTTAACTTTCTTTCTCTAGAATGATATTAAAAAAGAATGAAGGGAATATCTTGGAGATAAAATCATAAGATTTTTGATTCTAAAGAATAAAAAATTAAGATACCAAATTAAACGAAAAAAATCAAAAATGAAAGGAAGAGAATGGAAAAAACTAAAAGATAGAATAATTTATCGGAGTGGTGTCATAATCTCGGAGTAATATGATTTCTAAAGATAAATCTTGTTGATTATACGCTGTAGTGCATTGAGTGGTGGTTTGGTTGGCATTTTGGAGTATATTCATTGCTTGTGATATGATTATAATTCCATAATATAATGCTAATATATTGTTGATATCAAAATATCTCCCACTATGAATTTCACCCATATATTTTTTATAAGATAAAATTGATACCTATATATTATGAAGACTTTTGAAAATACTGAGGTAAAGTCTACAATAAATCATTCAAAGAATGAAAAACTTCGAGTTGCAAAACTGATTACAATTCCGATATTAATCATAGGGTATTTGCTTTTGCCAAAACAAAGTGTGATAGAATGGATTCGATGGTTAATATTTTTCTTAATCCTCGCTTTAATGGCGATATATTGGGATTTTGGTCTAAAATTTTCCTCTGAATTTGAAAAGAGTATAAAAAAGATCGATTTTATTATGCTTAATTTAGCGTTAATCGTGAGTTTCATCATGCTCCTATCTATCTTGATAATTAATTTAGATGTCATCCCAAATTCTCTTCTCTTATTAAAAACAAACACTTTTGTGTCTATCGGTTTTTTATTATTTCTATTTGGTCAAACAGGTGCATATATCACCCGTTTTGGATATCTAAAGGCTTCATGGTCTGGTACATCTTCATCTACTCAAGGAGAGATCAAGATGGATGGGCCTTATCGTTATTTTCGTCATCCAATTTATTTTTTCAGTAGTATAATGTTTGTTGGTACGGCTATGGCCTTTTCTACATGGTGGATGATACTTTGTGCTATAATAATAATGATAATTTATATCCTTCTTGGGTTTAGAGATGAAGAACAACTTAAATTTCGTGTTGAATATACGCAATATATGTCAAAAACACCGCATTTTCTCATTCAATGGCTATGGTGGAAAAGAGGAGATAATTAAAGCAACATTTTTTTTAAAAAAAAAATTATCAAAATACTAATATCTATAATCTGTTAAAAAACGACCTGTGGGACCTCAGCATTTATATTGAAAAACATATTTGAGTATGATAGAACTTATGTTAAATTATTAGTAATTTAAGCCCAAAAAAATCATGTGAACATATTATGAACAAAGCACAAACAAAAATCATGTCTGGTATTGCGATTAGCCTTATAATTGGAGCGACTGGTTTTGGACTCTATTCTTTTGGATTGTTTGATTCCTTCTTGAATATTGAAGAAGATCCAAATCTCCATGAAAATGACTCTAATGATGTCGATCTCGATGATCCTACTGATCCTACTGATCCTACTGATCCTACTGACCCTATTGATGAAGAATTACTCGTCAATGTTTCCAATATCACTAGCAGTTTTCTTTTCGTGAATATTTCAGGGGATACTGGTTTTGATGCTTATGTCAATGGAACCACATGGGATTTACCTGACGAGATGAATGATTATTTATTTGGATGTTCATCTTTCTATACCAGTAATGGGTCAAATGGAAATTTATTTGGAAGAAATTTTGATTGGCGAAATGGATTACCGCTTCTTGTATTTTCAAAT
>CAYPTZ010000946.1:0-256 GCA_964413395.1 uncultured archaeon
TTATTGAAAGAATTAGGTTCTAAATTATATAAAAAGGAATTACTTCAAAAATCATTCATGATTGGTAACCATGAAATTCTCCTTCAAGCAAATTCTTTCTTTGAAAAAAATCTATTGGATGATCTTGAAGACATATCAGATATTCTCTCAAAAATTCTATGTCATGAAACTTTTAAGAAAATATTACGGGACAAAGATCTTGTTGTCAGTTATCTTATGGGTCATGAAACTAGAAATAGGAAAACAATTTTAGATA
>CAYPTZ010000946.1:266-1910 GCA_964413395.1 uncultured archaeon
AGTAAATAAAGCTAAAATTAAAAAATATGGCAAAATATTTAATGCTATATCAAATGGAAGAGGCCTATTGATTGAAGGTTTAGGTTATACCAAAACAGCACATGGTAGTCCATATAGTGAAAGAAAAGATATTCAATTATTAGTCAATTTGGCAGATGGATTAGCCCCAATCTACATCCCCTATGATAGATATTCCTATGAGGAATACTATCTTGATCCAACTAATGTGAATTATATTGGAAAATGGGCACCATTGATCACCCGAGCTCAATTCAAACAACTTCTAAATGCACTCTCAAACTCCCAAAAATCGTTTTCTGAAACTATGCTTTTACTCTCTCAAGAAGGATACTATAGAAATTTTGGTTTTAGTTCTCAAACTGAAGCTCACACCATACAGAAAGCATTTGGTCTTTCAGTTAATGACCAATTTATTGTTGTAGATAAAAACCAAAATCCAGTTTCTGAGCTAATTGATGTTCATGGAGAGGTTTATTCTAGTGGAATTGATCCCAATATGTTAACATGGTGGACTAATTATGCCAATTCTAATCAAAAATTTCTCACCAAAATGATTGAGGGAAATATGGTTTCATACTTCAATAAAATGTATGGTCAGCTTCATTATCTAGAGTGATTTTTTTTCTTTTTTATACATTTTCAAATAATTCGACAAAAATACAAAGATGAGTTTTCAGGATTTTATCTAGCATTTACATCAATGAAAACAAATTAAAAGGACACATGAGTTAAATAATGACCCATACCACTCAAGTCGTGCATCTAATTCCCCAATTCGGAACTCGTTATCCTAAATTTAATAAGATATCTTTCTTCAAAAATCTTGCGAAATCAGTCAAGCATGCATTAAACCTCTCCACAATTTTTATCTAGCGAATGTGGAAATTGGATGAAATTCTCGAAATTCTCTGTTATTGCTGGATTCGAGGTGTTTCCATTCATCATGTATGTGAAATAATAAACCGCTGGGCAGTGAAATTTCTAGGATTTATCCCCCAAATAGATCTAGATGGAAGGAAATCACGTGCTTTCCCTCACCAACAACCATAAATGATTGGTTGAAAGTTCAAACGCTGGTTTCAGTTGAAAAAATCTACAAGCAGGTATTTGAAACGATGATTCGACTCAAATTTTTGATAGAAGCTCGAAAAACGAATTTCATCTTAGAATTTAATTTAACTTATCTTGGATATTGGAGCAAGAGACGAGATTCTTTGATTAAAGGAAGTCGAATAGTTAAAGGAACGAGGCCTATCCGACATTACCATGGAGCTATGATTCATTGCTAAAATAAGTCTTTATTCATTGGATGCCACCATGTAGCTAAAAATGAATCAAAAATCCCATTTATGATTCAAATTACGGATTGGTTGATAGATTTAGGGCTAAAGGTGAAAGTTTGCGGTATAAATCGGGAGTATTACCTGCAAATTATTAAAAATTATCTCTCATATCATTTTTATCTCATATAGTGGATTAATATTTTCGAGATAGATGAGAATGGAATCATTTCAAAGAATCACACAAAAAAAAACTTAGAGCTAACTTAAGTATAACAGAACAGAAATCAGAATTAGAAATTTCAGGATTTATATCTTTTTCAAAAAATGCATCTTTAGAATT
>CAYPTZ010000947.1:0-1909 GCA_964413395.1 uncultured archaeon
GTTCAAATTGCCCCAGTAATTAAGCAAATTGTTAAGGAATCTTATCGACCTTTATTAGATGCATTAAGAAATCATCCACATACAAAAATTAGTTTAAATATTAATGCCACTCTAACGGAACAATTGGATGATTATGGTTATCAAGATATCATAGAAGGAATCACCAGTTTAGCCTCGAAAGGTCAAATTGATTTTACTGGGTCAGGTAAATTTCATCCATTATTGCCCTTAATTCCTGAACCCGAGGTACTCCGCCAGATTAAGCTGAATAATGAAACTAATCAGCATTATTTTGGAAAGATCTATAAACCAAAAGGATTCTTTCCACCTGAAATGGCAATCAGTGAAGAAATATTCCCTGCAATTAAAAAGATGGGTTTTAATTGGATAATTAGTTCAGGAATCGCTAATTCATTACCCGATTTTCCCACTACCTATATTTCACAACATGCAAAAACAGGAATAAATTTAGTATTTCGAGATGATTATACATCAATTGATTGTGCCTTCGATAAAATTAATAATGTAGAAGCTTTTGCAAATCGATTGAAATATCAAGGAACAGATAAAAATTATTATGTTATTCTAGCAATGGATGGCGAAACATTCGGTCATCATGTTAAACATGCAATCACAAATTTCTTAATCCCTCTCTTTGAGGCTTTACCTTATAGAAATGATATCAAGATGTGTACGGTTTCAGAAATAGTTGAAAAATTCCCAAGGGGTAAAAAACAAATCCCACGAGCATCAAGTTGGAGTACTATGCCATATGATATGGAGCAAAATATCCCATTTCCCCTTTGGTTTGATCCAAAAAATCCTTTACACCTCGAACAGCATCGATTCATCATGTATGCACTTACGACAGTACACTTAGCACAGAAATATTATGATTCTATGGATAGTGAACAAAAAGGATTATATGATAATGCCCGTAATTTTCTAGATAGAGGGACTCATTCTTGTCAGCAATGGTGGGCCTCAAAACGACCGTGGTATTCCCCGGATATGATTCTACGAGGATTAAGTGAAATTCTACTAGCGAGTGTGAATGCTAAACGGAGTATTCCAAAGCAAGCAACGGATATTCCCGAGGCAATGATTTTAATCTTAGAAGAAATGTTAAAGGCCCAAAATAAAATTATTTTGTCCCTATAATTCCTTTTTTTCATTAATTAAAAAACCTATAAAAAAAAAATTATACCTTAACAATTGAAAGATTTAGTACATCTGAATTTATAGTCCAATCTCGAATGGGAGTTTTTTTTAGTATCGCCTTCATCTCATCAGGCGTATATGAAGCATTTATAGATGATTTCCAATACTTCCACATTTTCCCTGCAAAAAATCTACCAAGGATATTCAAAATGAACTTTCCAAAGAGATTTAAATCTCTTCTTCCATCTTGCACATAAATTTTACCATCATTTGTTAGAACACGCCCAATTTCTTTAAATGCTTTTGTTGGATCCACCCAATGATGTAACGATTCATTTGAAAAGACTAAATCAAAAGATTTATCTTCAAATTTATCCATTTTTTCAACAAATCCATTGATATAGGTAACTCTTTCATCAACATCCTCAATTTTTTTGTTTTTCGATGCTGTTTCTATCATATCCAAGGATGGTTCCAAACCAATAACATGAATATCAGACCTTAATTTTGCTAAAAGGATTCCAATCCATCCAGGTCCCGGCCCAATCTCTAATACTGTTGCATTTTTAGGAAGATTAATGTTATCAATTATAAATTTGACAAATCGCTCATATTCTCCCCATCGGTTTTTTTTCATATAATCACTATAAGACTGTGTATCAAATTCATCAGTACTTTCTATAGCGCCACCTTCTTCTATACGCTCTTTAATTTTTTTACCCATATTTTAACACCTGTTTGTGTTCAT
>CAYPTZ010000948.1:0-1906 GCA_964413395.1 uncultured archaeon
TCATTTTACGGTGAGCTTATCGTGTGTAATCGTCTGAAAAAATTTAACTGACCACACATCCGGCAGAGCGGGATTATTAATGAAAGGCAATATATCATTTTTTATCTACTTAATATCCAGAGCTGCAAAACGTTCATCCAGTAATTGCAATAATATATTTTTTTTCATTTTTTCTCCAGTAAGTACGATTTAGTTGAAATTTTTAAAAAAAATTTATTTTTTAAAAATTTTTTGGCATTATTTTCCAATTAATGACACTTATCTTATATGCGAATTAAATTAATTATTATAACTCCTTATAAAATTTTTATTGAAAAGGAAAAGTTCGACTCGCAACTTGAATTTTAAGTAAGAAAATTACAATTAAAAATTTTCTTATTGAAAAATATTTACAATTTTTTTAAATGATTAAAAGTATAAAAACTCAATAATAGGCGGTATCATGAAAAAAATAAAACGAAAAAATAAATTATTTGATAAATTATTTATTTTCAAAATTATCTTTCTGATTTTGTTTTTTTCTTCATTAGCCTATTCATATATTGTCTACTCCATGTATACCAATGCTGTTAAATATGAAAAAACAATCAAGGAAACGGTTATCTTACTTGAAGAATCTATAAAAATAGAAAACGATATTGTTAATTCTTACATTCGTTATGCAAAACATGTTTATAATCCAAATTACAAAATACGTACCGAAGATATCCAGGCCAAACACAAGGAAGCTGCTGACATGCTGGCTAAGGTAAATCCCTACATAAGTCAGTTTACAAAAAAAAATTTTTATTTAACTATTACTACTTTTTCTCTTTTTATTATGTTATTTCTTACCTGCATATATATTATAATTAAAAATATTGCCCGCTATACTTCACCAGCCGACCATATCTCGAATCTATTACAAAATATTATTGACCAGGATTTTCCAGATAAAAGAAGTTTAAGAAAAAAAGACAAGCTCAAAGATATTCATGAAAAAATTTTAATAATTGCGCAAAAATTAAAATGAAAAATATAATTCCTGAAATAATCATTTATATTCTTTCAATATTAAGTCTACATTGTTCTTCTGCCATAAGCGAATATACAGATGCCAAATATATTGCCCCCATACCACCACCTGAAAATACTATTTTTTATATAAATAATAATGATAACATTACTTATCAATATAATTTAAATTTTACTATTGATATCACTGATGCAACTTTGATGCGCTTTCAGGAAAATAAAAAAGAATGGTCAGAGTGGGAGGCTTACTCAGAATCCAAAATATGGTCTGTCACAGGCAATTCAAATTCTTCAATTCAAATTAATGCCGAGTTCCAGCATATTTCCGGGAGAATTATAGAACTTTCAGATGAAATATTTTTTATTGACAAGATTTTTCCTGGCGAGATGCCGCTTTTTGGCGAAGAATTCGCTGTATCCAATGACGGTACTATTATTGCTGCGGTGTCAATAAATGATAATAAACTCTATATCTATAAATGGAACAACAATAAAAAGCAGTGGAAGAGCACAATAATAAATGAAAATGCATTAGCACCGAATATAAATTATGGTAATTCAATTGATATTACCGGAGACGGCACTTTGATAGCGGTTGGGATACCAGATGCACAAAACTTTAAAAGCAGCGGCATGGTTTATATTTACAATATTTCTGATATGACTAATATATCAAAACAGATTATAGAACCACAAAATCCGGATAATATTTTACCTGACCAAAAATTTGGAAAAAAAGTAAGTTTTGCCAATAATGGCAGTTTTATTGCAATTGGAGCCCCGGGATTTAATAATAATTGCGGTAAAGTATATATATATGCAAATAATGCCAATACCTGGTCAAAGTTTACTGAAATATTGCCAGGCATAAATAATGCAAATCTGTATTTTG
>CAYPTZ010000949.1:0-1898 GCA_964413395.1 uncultured archaeon
TAATCCGAAATTGGTAATTATTATTGTGTTTAGGACATTTTGACCCTGTAATTCGTTGTTGAATTCGTTTGGCCTTTAAATTATAGGTTTCAATTTGATTGTTAGTATCTTGAAAAAGAGTTTTTAAATATATATAGAAATTAAAAAAAAAAAAAAAAAATCACATTTTTTTTCCTATATATCAATTAATCAAAAATACCATCATTTTACCATAATAAAAGAGATAAAAAAAATTTTTTATGATGAAATGAGTGTGAAGAAAACAGAATTGAATTGACTGAACTAACTCTTTTTTCATCTATTACTTAAGAATAAATTCAAATAATTGTTTGATTTCTGGATCAACATCTGATGTTTGAAACCGTTTCAAAATTTCTCCACAATGCTTCTTATGATAACATTTATGATATTTTTTAGAAAGGATTTGAAGAACTGTTGTAGGGTTTTGTTTGGTATTCTTTTTTAACTCTAGAGAAGATTCTTCTTCCGAGATATTTAACCATAATCCTAAAACTTTAGGCTTCAAGAAATATGATTCGAGCATAGTCTTTTCCAAAACATAAATGGAATCTCCAATTTGGTTCTTTTTCTCTTCGGTTAGAAGCGAGGGATTATGACCTTCCAATTTATTTAATATTTCTTCTAATACTGATTTCTTGGTAATTTTTCCTTTATCAGAATCGAAAATTTCAAAAAGCTGGAATTGGACATCTTGCTGGAGCATCAAAGATATTGAAACATAGGTGGGAATATTTGTTGAACCTCCACATTGGATGAATTGTATTGAAATATCATCAGGATACAATAATTCGAACCATGCAGTAAAGCTTTCATGATCCGATTTTCCTTCCACAAAGACCATTTTATAATCAAACAAATAATCACTATTCTTTATGCAGAACTCTTTACGAAAGTGCTTTAATTCTTCACTCTCTGAAATTTGGGTGGCAAAGGATTCATGGAGGTTATTTTTGAGCTTAAAAACCGTAGTTATTTCATCAATTGTTCCAATAAAGGAAGGATTATGGGTAGAAATAAACACTTGGTTGTCAATTTCATATTTAAGAAAGGACTTTAATTCATGAATTGACCTGGGATGTAAATGTAATTCTGGTTCTTCTAACAGGATCACTTTAAAGGGATTAGCTAAACAAATGGCAATGATGATGATGATGTCTTTTATTCCATCGCCTAATTCTCTTAAATTTGTAACGATTTCCTCATTACCTTCATATCGACGAAAGATAAGATCGATATAATTATTTTGAGTAATACTTTTATTTGTTCGTATGACGATATCTGGCTCTCCAGGAGAATTTGACAGATTTTTGACAATTTCGACAAATTTCCTGTATCGAGATTGATAATATGTATCAGGATGATTTTTAAAAAGTAGTAATTGATTCTTAAAATTATCACCTTTTCGTTCAAAATTAAAAGTTTGGTTAGATTGAACGGTTTCATCTTGTTCGTTTCTTCGAGAGGGAATAAATATATTCGTTGAGGGGAGATATCGTAGAATCTCATTTTTTAAATTAATATTATTGATAACATTAATGGTATTAGTATTTTTATGTTTAAATTTGGCATCTGAACGAATAATTTTTATTGATTCAGCATTTATTGAATTAAAAATTCTATCTTTATATTCCAATTTAGTTGGAGTTCCAGTTCGATTGGTAATTGATGCTATAGGGACAGTTCGTGAAAATTTGAAACCAGACCAGAAATCTTCGTTTTGTACAAGTAAATGAATTATATCTGAATCAATCCTTTCTTTTATCCATAATTGCTGAATATGAGAAAACCAAGAAACTGAATTTAGCTTAAATACTATTTGAGTGAATATTTGTTTTTCTTGCTTTTTAGAATAATAGCCCTCCCGACATATTTCATCG
>CAYPTZ010000950.1:0-1896 GCA_964413395.1 uncultured archaeon
ATTTCATAGTATCTAAATATAAAGGGAAATTAAATCAATTTGGATAATGAAATTTCAATAATAGAAACAGGCTATATTACGCATAATATTTAAAATTGCTGATTACGATAAACAAGACGGACTGTTGGCGGTCCCCAATGAATAATAGGTGCCATACCAAAAACCCGACGATAATTATATTCTTCCTGAAATCCTTTTAGAGAGAATTGTTTTGATATTTCCTTTGGGGACATGTAATTAAAAGGTAGCGGCATCCAGATAAATCTCTGCTCCAGCCAATTGCCATAATAATCTTCCATTGCCAAAACAGATTTTTGTTGTACGAGATCTAGTTTTAAGTAATTTTTTGTCAGTTCATCTCTTTCCTTAAACCACTTTCCATTTTTCGGCCATGTTTCTTCATTTTCTTTTTCGTTTTTAAAACCATCATACAATTCGCTCTTAATACCCATGAGAGCTTCAATAACTACAATTCGCCCATTGTCACTTAAAATACGAGCAATTTCACCGATTTGATTTTTAAGCATTTCATTGTTCATATGATGAAAAGCCCATTTAATGATTACTAGGTCAATAGTGTTATTTTCAATTGGGATAGTAGTATCAATTTGCTGCACAAACGTATGTCTTTTGTCTTTGATTGTACTTCCAAAGTCATTAATATCAGTTCCAATAACATTTTTTATATTGACATTATTTAAATCGGCGAAATCGATAATTGCTTTTCCGAGTTTATTTCTTCCTGAACCAAAGTCAACAATAGTTCCATTGGGTAAAAATTCAGGTTTAAGTAAGTCTTTAATCAATAATAAATCAGTAACTTTTTCAATCTTTTTGGAGTAGTTTGCAAAAATATTTTTTAATTCAATTGGAACCGCCACTAAAGAACTTTCATTTCCGCAAAAACTAAATCTGTCCCAAAATTTTTTAGCAATATCTACCAGATCCGGATTTTTTTTATTTCCTTTTACTAAAAAATCAAGTAATTCTTTTACAAGTTTTTTTGTCGATAGTCTGCCAATACCAGGTAAATCAAAATTTGAACATTCATCACCTAGCTTAAAATATCCGGAAAGGATTGATGTATTGAAACGTTGATTAAGAATGCAACTAAAAACGTTCCTTACATTTTTATCCATATAAAGAGGAGTAATGGGATTAAAAGTAATTTCAGAATTTAATTTCATGATCTTTTAATCCTTTCAGGTTACGATGTTTAAGTTTATTCATGTTTCCCTCCTAATCCAAACTCTAGTAGTTTTCACACAGTCTGACGGTTAGGCATAAAGTCGTTTGTCAATGTATTTTCACTAAATTGTTGTTACTCATATGATTACGAAAAAGTGTTTTCCAAATTTGAAACCACATTTTCCAAATTATTAAAGCGTTCGGAGATTTTTATAATTTTAAGAACTTTTTCAATTGTTGAACAGTAATGATAATTCATATCTGGAAAATTCTGAATGAAAAGATGAGCTATAACAGTAGGTAAAGGTTTATCTACCCAAAATAAAATTGTAACATCCTTACTTTTTGTTTCATTTTTATTAGTTTCTTTTCTGATTTCTGCTATCCTATCCAGTTTAGTATTAAAATCAGTATGTGATTCGTTAGGTAAGTCATCAAAATCTATATCTCTAAAATCAATCAATACTTTACTTATGGATTTTAATATAGAATTTTCCATTATATAGCGATTATATCGAATATAATACTCTATGGAAAAATTTCCGATAAATTTTTGAATGAACAGGTTTTCTTTTTCAAATAACTGATACCTTATTTCCATGCTAGCACCAATTTAATCTAGGAATTAATAACAAGCTACGGAAAATAAAAGTTATATTTTGTTTTCAACTTTATGAGTATTAAAATTAAGGACTTAACCTTACAATA
>CAYPTZ010000951.1:0-1896 GCA_964413395.1 uncultured archaeon
ATTTACTTCTATCATTAGCGGAGAATTATATGAGACGCATTTATATAGGTGTCACTTTTCAGTATATATTAGGACTATCCAAAATGACAACTATGTGATTACCCAATGAAATCCCGCAACCTTGTGAAAAGTATAGTAGGTCTTATTATTATACAATTATTTGCTTTTTCTATTATAAACTCATCATCTCAACCTTATTTAAATTTTGATTCGAAGGAACTTCAATTTGACGATTCTCCAAACGAAATTAACTCCCTTCAAATTAAGAATTCGATTTTATCATCTTCCGATACCGAGGAGGCAGGTGGATTACTTTATTCAACCTTTATAGGAGAGACAAACCAATGGATCGATGATAGTGATGGATTTGAAATAGCAATAGATGAAGCAGGGGGAATTTATATAGTTGGCACAACCGATAGTATTAGTTTTCCCACTACCCCTGGAAGTTTTGATGAAACCTATAATGGATATTTGGATATATTTGTATGCAAAGTTAAACCTGATGGAACTACTTTAGAATACTCCACGTTTGTTGGAGGTTCAAGTGAAGATTATGGGACTGGTATAGTGGTAGATAATGAAGGCTATGCATATATTACCGGATATACTGAAAGCTTTGATTTTCCGACTACTCGAGAGTCTTTTGATGAAAGTCATAATGGAGAAAGTGACGCATTTGTATGTAAATTGAGCCCTGATGGAACTACTTTAGAATACTCCACGTTTGTTGGAGGTTCAGAAGTAGATTTTGCAAACGGAATTGCAATAGATGATATTGGTAATTCCTTTATTGTTGGAAGTACTTGGAATGGAATTACTAATTTTCCTACAACCACTGGAGCTTATAATGAAGTTCATAATGGAGATCATAGCGATGCTTTCCTTTGTAAACTCAATGCTAACGGAAGCACTTTAGATTACTCGACGATTATCGGGTCTTCAGAATCTGATCATGGAAGAGCAATTGCAATAGATAATTTAGGTTGTGCCTATATTACAGGTATGTATTATGATGATAATTATAAGGATTCAACTAGCCCTTTTCCAGGAAATTCTTTAGAGATAAACCCACCGTGGAATTTTTATGTCAATTCCTTTATTTCTAAATTTAGTGCTAATGGAAGTTCATTAGAATATTCAGTTATCCTAAAATCCTACAATGCATATGATATTGCAGTGGATCCGTTAGGATGTACATACATAGTAGGAAAAAACGAGTATTATAGGCAAAATTATTTGCGTAGTGAGATATTTGTATGTAAAATTGATGCTAATGGTACAAAATTGGAATATGAAGCATCAATTGGAGGAAAATCTGAAGATCAAGCCTTAGGTTTAGCCATTGATATCGATAATAATGCATACATCATAGGGTATACATATAGTCCCGATATTCCGAAATCTGAAGGAGCTTTTGACTTGCGAAAAAGCTGGAATCGTGATGTTTTTATTTGCAAACTTAATGCTAATGGAAGTACCTTCGAATACTCTACATATCTTGGAAAATCCCAAAGGGATTCCGGATTTGATATCGCTCTCGACAATCAAGGATATGTATATATCGTAGGTATTACCAATTGTAAAAATTTTCCTACAACTAAGGATGCCTTTGACGATTCATTTAGTGGAGAATATGGAGTTTTTTTGTGCAAATTTAAATTAACTCCAAAAGCTCCCACACTCAATCCAGAGCATATTATTGGAATTACAATTATCGGATATCTTGGCTTAGTTTTCACCATAATTATTGTGCACAAAGTTGAATCAATGAAAAACACCAAGGATATGGAACAAGTTGAATAGATTATCGTGAAATTAGACATTCTTCAATACTATGCATATTTTAATTTTTAACCATAAAAAAAAAAAAAATTTTTTTTTTTCAACTTTCCA
>CAYPTZ010000952.1:0-1896 GCA_964413395.1 uncultured archaeon
GATGAATTAATGTATTATTCTGATCATAAGGAGCGGATTTTCCCTCATAGTCCCAAATTAATATGGAGAAATGTCAAAAAATGTCATCCCCCAAAAAGTCAACATATTGTGCAAAAACTATTAGCTGCTTTTAAATCGGGAGAAAAACGAACTGCAGAATTCTGGCTCACACATGGAGACAAATTCTTATACATACGGTATTTTTCGATTAATAATGAGTAAAGAGAATATGAAGGTACTTTAGAAGTTACTCAAGATATTACTCATATTCAAAAATTCACGGGCAATAACAGTTTGCTTGATTGGAAATAAAACTTAATTGTTAAGAAATTATTACAAAGATTTTAATTTTTATAAAAAAAAACCTCAATTGATTTCTTTAATTTTTCATTTGAAGATTCCAACCAATCACTAAACCAATCAATAAAATTTACTCGAGATTTTCCAGATCTTGATTTTATGGGATAAAATGTTAAAATATTAGTTCTCCAAATATTTCCCTTTTCTGATCCTGAAATAACGAGTAAATCTATATAGGAATCAAAATTATTTCCAATAATTATCGTACCTTGAAAAAATTGATAATAATTTTCATCAATAAACTTATCTTCATCAGAAAAATCCTGAAACTTCAATTTTTCAAGAGGAAATTCACTCAGAAGATATGTTGCTTTAGAAAAAATAAATTCATTTTTGAAATAATCTTTAGGTAAGTTAAATTCATTATCATTTGGGATTTTTAGAGTATCTTTTAGTTTTAATATTCCACCTCCAGGAGGTCCTAATCCACCATCTCCGAGATATTGAAGAAAAAGTTTATATTCTAGTGGTAAAAAGCATTTATTGTCTTTTTCAAACTCATCAATTTCAATTATTGATAATATTTTACCTAATGGGTTATAATTATGATTAGTTGTGTCTATACCTTCTAATTTTCTTAATTTGGTATAAAAATTAATATTTTTACTAAGATTTTTTTTTATATATTCAATCTTCTCCATAATTATATTTTTTTCCATAATTTTTTCACTATATATAAATTTCTTTTAAATTTTAAAAAACTTAATCCTGAATTTATAATAACATAGTTTAATAAAAAAAATTAAAATTTTATATTGCTAACTTCATTCATAAATCTAATAAATGCTGCTGCAGGTGATTCATTAGGTAATGGGGTTATTCTTCCATTATTCACCAGCATATTATACAATTTTTCTGGAAAATTCCTAAGCCTATCATTTTGGATCAATTGATTTTCATTAATTTGTAGTATATCCCAAGTAAATTGAAAATCATTCCCAAAATGTTTTATAAAGTCTTGAATTACATTTTTAGAGCATGAAGGGCAAGGAGGGTATGTTGTAAATAATTTAACATTCTGAAAACCCCATTCACCAAATTTTTGATGAAGTATTGTAGCTACTTTATTCTCTGCATCAAAACCTGCGCTATATCTTCCACCACCATCGTCATATTTAACATAACTATAACGATGGGTAAATATGTTATTTATAAAATTTTGTTCACCACTTAAACTATATATGAAACCTTCAACTAGTACCCCGTTCTCAATATATTTGAAAGTAGCAAAAACAAGATCACTAAGCATTGCTTTTCGACTCTTCCATTGATGTTTCTCCCGAATTGCTCTTTCAATATCTTGATTTGAAAAATCAGAAGAATCAGGATCAAGATTAAGGACTCTTACCATATAATCTTGAAAATTCCCTTTTCGTAATTCTACTTTATTTCGGATATCTTTTTTTACTCTTGTATTAGCTAATAAGTCAGGAAACTCTATATCTATATTGAACACTTCACCATTTTGAGTAATCATAACTGGATCAACCATCGCCACATAATCCACCGCCAATATCAATTGGGAAAGGGAATTAG
>CAYPTZ010000953.1:0-1894 GCA_964413395.1 uncultured archaeon
ATCAATTTTTTTCTGATTATATCCTGCAATTTTCTTATAATTAAAATGATCAAACGCTTCTCGATAGTTTTCTCGTCGATTCAAGATAGTATGCCAAGATAATCCCGCTTGGGCTCCTTCCAATATTAAGAATTCGAACAGCTTTATCTCGTCATGAATTGGACATCCCCATTCCTCATCATGATATTTTGCCATAAGAGTACCTTCTTTTCCCCAACATCGATTCTTAATCATAAATTAAATCATTAAATAATTCTTAAAATTTAAATCAATAGTTTTATTGAGTTGATTATGATAAAATGTAAAATTACAGTGATAGAAAGAACGTTTAATGAAAAATTATCTGAAAAATATGTAAAAGAAGGTAAAAAGAAGAATTTTGGTCCATGCGATGTTTTTAAGGAAGGACAAGAATTTATTACTGATGTGTATAGTGAAATCCCGAGTGGATTTTGTCCATGGGCTTGGACTGATCTTTATAAATCATTGGTTGGATTAGCTTCCGGAGGAAATTATAAAGAATGGTATGAAAATCCAAATCAATTTATAGCATGTTGTACAGATGGAATAAAACCTGTAATATTTAAAATTGAAAAAATTGAAGAATAAATTTTATAGTCGAAATTTATTCAAGACACTTTTCAATATCTTTTACAATAATTGATGATTTTGCAATACCTTCACTTAGCATTTTAAATGCATATGAAGATGTAGAGAAGGTTTTAGCATGATATTGTTGCATAATTTCAGCGGCTTCTTCATCATATATCCGTATAAATTTTTCCAAATTCGGATATTTTTCATCCAATTCCATTATCAGTAATATTGCTTTATCAAATGTTTTTTCAGAGCGCCAGCAAATAAAAATTTGTTCTATCTCGGAAAGATTCGTTTTTTTTTCAAGATCTTCAATATCAAATATTCGAGTTTGTGAAAAATGAACTAAAGGTTGGTCATTATAGTCATCTGGGTCGACATCAGGATCACAGTAAAAAGTTGTGCGTTTTTCTTTTTGAGAAACATACTGGACAATTTTCCGAGCAATATGATCATCGCCTAAAACTATCACATTTCCAGTTTTATTTTCATCCCATTTTTTTATTGATTTCATGGTCCATTTTGAGGTCGAAAAAGTAAATACCTTCCAAGGTTCCTTACCTAAATATTCCGTAAACCGGTCATTATATATTCTAAAAAACATCTTACAATTACAGTTCATTTTTCGAATTTTTTTTGCTGCGATTAATCCAACACGAAAAGTATCAGAAGCACAAAAAACTTCCTTACAATGAGGAATACCCGCATCAATTAAACTAGCTTCTTCTGTAAAATCCCCTACTACTACAGGTTCCCCAGAATTGATGAGATCATTCACTTTTTGTTTATCAAATTCAATAAGAGTATATTCTTTCTTATTTTCAATGAAATAATCAACAAGTCTTTCACCTAAATGCGCAAATCCAAGTACTACACTGTGATTTCGCTTATGTTCTGCCATTATTCTGCAAGTAGCAATGGGATTATATTTTTCTAATAATACACTTATAAGAAACCCAAATACTATAACTTCGATTAATATAGGAAATAATAATTGATAAATTCCAGCAAAATCAGATGTTGTTTCAGGCTGACGCACAGTTAATGAAATAAAGAAAATATTGAGAAAATCTTTCTCAGCAGCATTAATATAAAAAAGAATAAATCCAATTAACCAGAAAATAAAAAGTAAATAGAAGGGGCTTTTATTTTCTTTTATTTTCATTTTAAGGCCAATCATTGTTGTTTGAAAAGTCATAAAATTGTGTTGATTTTTAGAACTATTAATAATTTTGATTTTAGATATGATGTTCTATCAAGATTCACATTTTTTACTTTTTTTTGATTTTCTTCACTA
>CAYPTZ010000954.1:0-1893 GCA_964413395.1 uncultured archaeon
TTACATCTTTCATAAATTTCATTAAAATAGAAAGAAAAACGAATGAAAAAAAGAATATAAGAGTGTGATTAATATAATTTTTAAAATATTTTTATCCTAAATTTCCAGTTTAAAATCCATTCCATTTCTTACTTTTTTTATAGATTTAATAAATATAGAAAGGTTTTCCGTTATAATCCAGAAAATAAAAAAAAATTTTTTTTATTATATTATTGGTCAGATGGTTTTATAACCATAATTAGTGCAATAAGCAAGAGAATTAAATATGCTATTGTAATAATTCCATAAGTAGAAGTGAAATATTCATCAAATTGAAAATACCCATCGAATCCTGAAATAATATTTTGAATATGTACATCCCATGCAGTAATTTCTTGATTTTCACCGCTATTCCAAGACATAATGAATTCTCCATCATCAGTAGCAAGAATATTTGAATTCTCTTCGTAAATTCCTCCAGTAAAATCTTGGATCCCAACTGCATGGCGAATAATGGTACCATTTTCTTCCCATAATATATCCCCATCAGGACTAATTAATTGTGCATATATATCTGAATAAAATGTATCGGAATCTATATATTATCTCAAAGGGATTACAGCATATCCTGAACTGTTTGTACAGATGGAATAAAGTTGAGGGCTATAGGTATCGTTGCTAATATCAATTCCTGCAGGGTCCCACAATAAATTTCCTTCATAATCAATTCGTTGAGCTTTAATATCAGACCCATATGGGACAGAACGTACTATAGTCCAAGCTGCGATGATTCCATGATTTCTATCACTTGCAATTTTAATTTGAACTTCAGCACCAAGGTTGTGAGCAATTCTAGTACCATTTGCCGTCCATCCGGAAACGACATTCCCATCTTGATTAATTCTTAAAGCATATGGATCTTTATTATACAAACTAACACTCCTACCATCATTCCAAGCAATTATTGCGCCACCTTCATCATCGGAAACAATTTTAGGAAATTCTTGAACATCAATTGCCGTACAAATTGGAATTCCTTGAGGTGTCCATTTGATTATGCCATTGTATGTAATTCTCTGAGCATAAATATCTGTGTTTAATGGATCCATGCGATTTTGCCAAGCAATAATTACACCTCCTTCTCCATCAGTAGTTACAACAGGCCAGTAGAATTTATCTCCTAAATTATCTGCAATAACTATACCATTGGGAGCCCATCCATCAGCAATTAACCCTTCTGAAGTAATATGTTGAGCAAATAACTTCTCGTCTGGGTCATTCCATAAGTCCCATACAAGTATCACCCCACCTTCTCCATCAGATTCCATATCATGAATAGCCATACCTAATTCACCGTTCACTATAGTTACACTATTCGACATTCCTGTGGAGTCCCACATTAATTCTCCTTTAGAATTAATTTTTTGTAGAAAAAATTCTTTCTGTTCATAGCCTAATGTTAAATTAATCCAACCAATAATTGCACCCCCATCTCAATCGGCAATAATTGTTGGATAAGACTGCTCATATATATCATCACAAACAGGTATACCTTCATCTCCCCATAATTTTTGCCCACGTTTATTTATTCTCTGAGCATAAATATCATAATTTCCACTTCGATTATCAACCCAAGTAGATATTACCCCTCCTTCATTATCAAGGCATATTTGATTATGGTTTTGATTAGTTGGGGCGTTATCATCAACTAATAATATTCGATCATTTTGTTCATAATAATCATCAAGAATATTAGTGGTTTCAGTGATTTCTAAAATTCCAAAAGTCATTCCAAATAAAATTAATAATAAAAGGACAAAAAATGCATTTCGTTTATTCATGTTTTGAAATGATTATTGAATTATATAACTATTATATGTTTATGCCGCTATTATTTATGTAATAGTAATAACA
>CAYPTZ010000955.1:0-1889 GCA_964413395.1 uncultured archaeon
CTCGATAGCCATCAGGTAATATTTTTCAGCATTTTTAAAGTCTTTGGATTCTATTTGATAAATCAATGCTAAACCGAACATAGCTCCAGAAATACCTTCGTTGATTGCCATCAGACAGTATTTTTCAGCTTTTTCAACATCTTTTAATTCAAAATAATAGAGCCTGGCTAAATTATTCATTGCACCTGCATTTTCTTTTTCGATAGCCATGAGGTAATATTTTTCAGCTTTTTTGAAGTCTTTGAATTCATTATCATAAAGCAGTGCTAAATTATACATTGCTCCGGCATCTTCTTTTTCAATAGCCATGAGGTAATATTTTTCAGCTTTTTTAAAGTCTTTGAATTCATTATCATAAAGCAGTGCTAAATTATACATTGCATCGGCATTTTCTTTCTCGATAGCCATGAGGTAATATTTTTCAGCTTTTTTAAAGTCTTTGAATTCAATTTCATAAAGCAAAGCTAAATTATTCATTGCATCTGTATCTTCTTTTTCAACAGCCATGAGATAATATTTTTTAGCTTTTTTAAAGTCTTTGAATTCAGTTTTATAAAGCAGGGCTAAATTATACATTGCTCCGGCATTATTTAGTTTAATAGCTTCCAAAAGGTAATTTTCTGATTTTGCTTTATCATGTATATTGAATCCATATACTTCTCCTAAAATTGTAAAATCTTCATTATCTTTGATCCTTATTTTTTCAATACTTTCTATGCATTGCTTAAAATTTTCTTCTTGATAAAAATCCATCGCTTTTTGTTTTATTTCTAAATCCGATGGATGGAGATATTCTAAATAATTTGATTGTTTGCTTTTAAGGTATCTCCGTGTTTCCTTAATGAGTGCATCTTGCAACTCTCTTTCAGAGAGCGCATAAGATAATGCTTCCGTCAAGTATAGAGCTTGCTTTTCGTAAATATTGCCTTTTTGTATTGCTTCCAGGTGTTTTGTTGCCCTTTCCTCAAGGGTTTTATCATCACACCATTCCTGCAAAAATTCCACTAACCATTTCACTTTATTCTCTTCACTTTTTCCGCCGTGTCGCATTAAATACCAGATATTTAGAAACCTTTCAGATAATCTGTATAAATAGTTTTTTGTGTTTGTTCCTTGCTGCTCTATTATCTGGTTTCGAACTAAAAATTTCAGTTGAGATGAAACCGCTTTGCTTTTTTCCCGTGCTTTCATCGCAATATCTTTTGTACTTATTGCATCCCAGTTCAAGGCAATAATATCTACAATCTCCTGTTGCTGTGCAGAGAGATGATCCATACGTTGTTTATAGAGCGGTGTTACCTCATCTAAAATTTTTTCAAGATCCTGAAAAGCATTTCCATTTTCATCGTCTACAAAAATCTGATAGAGGATTACAATCGTACGGATCACACCACCTGTCATCCTACGAAGAGCTTCAACCCGACCAGGTTGGTTTTGGACTATGTCTTTCACTCTTTCCCTTTTATATTTCTCTCCCAGGCTTTTTAGTAGAGTTTTTGTCTCATTCTGATTCAATCCTTTCAATACCGGCATCCTGAAGAATTTGTAAAATGGTTTACTGTAATCGTGATGAAATTCCAGGCTTTCCGCTGATGCACCAATTATCCTGATCTCAGCAGATTCAATGAGAATTTCACGCAATCGATGATGTTCTTTTTCAGAAAATTTGTTTAACATATCGGCAATATTGTCTATAAAGAGGATCAACTTCTTTTTGTTTTTCTGTAGTGTTTTCTCCAACAAATTGAAACATTTTTCTTCAAAATCATCATCATATTCGATGTTTTGCATTTCTGTATGAAGTGTTTCAAACCCAGAATAACTTTTCAGATATTCTGCTGTCTCTTCCCAAAGTTTATACAGTTTTCTGACTTTATACTGTTCTTCAC
>CAYPTZ010000956.1:0-1888 GCA_964413395.1 uncultured archaeon
GACGATCATTCCTACAAATGCCACTCCAGCTCCTACAGAGAGATCAAGACCCTTTGCTAGAATCACCAACATTTGTCCCGTTGCCACTATGAATAAAATTGATATATCAAGAAGAATATCATTGAAGTTTTTTAATGTGAAAAAATAGGGACTTCGAAGACTAACAATCACCACAAGTATCACAATAAAAATAAATATCCCAAATTCGCTAAACTTCTGGAAAGTAAATAATAACTTCCTACGCCCAAATTCTTTGCTCATTCTATTTTGATTTTTCCCTCCTCATATATTTACAAATGTATCTTACCTACATATCTTTTTACAAATCGCATTTACATACTAGATACATCAGATTGATCATTAATTGCTGCAGCTAAGACTTTTTCCATATTTGCTTCTAATCTGTTTAAATATTTTGTAATCCTCCCCTCATGCATCACAACAATATTATCGCTCATTCCAAGTATTTCAGGCAGCTCAGACGATATCATAATTATAGCAACACCTTTTGCAGCCATTTCACCCATAAATTCATGAATATACGCTTTAGAACCAACGTCTATTCCTTTTGTTGGTTCATCTAAAATTAATATTTTTGGCTCAATAGCCAGCCATTTCGCTAAAACGACTTTCTGCTGATTACCACCAGAAAGCTGAGAAACATCCTGCTGTAAATTTTTTGTTCTTATATCAAGGATATCAGAAAATTTTTTTGCAGTTTGCCATTCAGAATACTTATTTATCCACCCCATGCGGGTAAAATTATCAAGAGATGGGAGGGTTATATTCTTTGTTATGGACATTGCTAATAAAAGACCATATAGTTGTCTATCTTCAGGCATGTATGCAATACCTAACTCCATAGCTTCTGAGGGATTATTAATTTTAATATCATTATTATTTAACCATATCTTCCCTGAATCCGGTGGATTAATTCCAAAAAGAGCTTCGGCAAACTCTGTCCTTCCTGCTCCAACAAGCCCAGCAAAACCTAGAATCTCACCTATATGAAGATTGAAAGATATATCATTGAACTTACTCAATTTACTGAGTTTTTCAACTCGAAGGACTTCTTTCCCTAATTTAAGATTCATTTTTGGGAAAAGATTTTTAACCTCCCTCCCGACCATTAATTGTATTAGCTCATTAGTGTTCACATCTGATACATTTTTCGTTTTTATATAATGTCCATCTCGAAGAATGGTAACTCTTTCCGCTATTTCAAATATATCTTCAAGCCTGTGCGATATAAATATGAATGTGGTACCCTTTTCACGCAGTCTCCTAACAATTTCAAACAATTCTTTCGTTTCGTGAATAGTGAGTGCAGAAGTTGGTTCATCCATGATTAATATCTCAGCTTCCATGGTGAGAGCCTTTGCAACTTCTATAATCTGCTGTTTCCCAATACTTAAGCCCTTTACCCCAATATGTGGATCTATATCAACTCCTAATGAATTGAGTATTTTTCCTGCTTCCTCATGCATATTTCTCCATCGAATTTGCCTCAACCCGCTGCCAACCTTATGGTGACCCATGAAAATATTTTCGGTTATATTTAAATCTGTAAATATTACAGGTTCTTGATAGATTGCCGCTATCCCATGTTTTTGTGCAACTACCGGATTATTAAATTTTACGAGTTTATCTTTTAAAAAAATCTCACCTGAGTCAGGTTGATAAACCCCTGTTATTATCTTTACAAGAGTCGATTTACCTGCACCATTTTCTCCTATAATAGCATGAACTTCTCCTCTTATTAAATCGAAATCAACATTGTCAATTGCCACTACCCCAGGAAATGATTTTGTGATTTTAGTTAGTTTTAGTAAATCCCGAATTCAAGGGGCAAGTGCAACAGCCTTGGAAAAGACTTCCTTGGGAGTAC
>CAYPTZ010000957.1:0-1888 GCA_964413395.1 uncultured archaeon
CAATAACAAGACCAAATAAAATAAAGACTAAACTTAAATGAGATCAAAATATAAATCATACTATAAATTAATGAATATCAGCAGTTAGGGCCTTTTTTGCACTTAGACTTAATGCTCCTTCATCAACATAAATAATGGCATTTTCAAAATCACATTCTGCAATTGATCGTGCAAATATAATTCGATCCGGGAATACAAGATTTAATTCTATGTATAATGAATAGGGACATTTATACAATGCAATTTTGCGTTTAGGGTCCTTCATAAGAATATGTAATATTGTCATCGAAAAGAGCGTTTTTCCGCTCCTTTTCATTCCAATCGTTAATATAGTAAAGGTAGAATCGATACTATAAGTTTGGTCTTCAATAAATTGATAAAAAAGGGAAGTTATAAAAGAAAAAATTGAAATCGCAGAATAAATTTGCCTTAAATCATTACAATAATCCTCAACTGAAACAGTTTCATAGATATCTTCTTCAAGTTTTTGCTCTCTAAAACTCTTAGTCTTTGTTGATTCAACGGTCATTTTTTAGTTCACTCTGAATTTCATTTGAATCTGGAGTACTTTTTTTTCCAAAGCGTTTTTTTCTCTTAATATTTATTCGAGGTTTAATGATGGAATGCATTTGTGTTGCTTGGATTTTTGCTTGGTGAGAAGCATCATTAATTTTATACATACCCATAGTTAACGCCCATAATAAAGCGTTCTTAATATCTCGTATCTTTCGAATTTCTAATTGAATCACTGAAGGTAAATGTCGATAGCGATATCTTACTTTAAAGTTGTTATATTTCATTATTGCATGATTTAAGGGGCGAAGGGCTTCTTTATTATGAGAGGCTCTGATTGCAATGGATAACAATTTTTGAAAGGAAATTTCCTCATTCTCGGACCATTCATCGGAAATATCGGCCAATGATTGTTCTTTAATTTCTGCTAAGGTAAGTAAATTATCAATGACAGAATTTTCTTTAATAGAATTGATAATTTTTAAATTCTCTGTCTGATTTATCCCCATCGCATCAAACCCCTAACAATTGATAAACCCTCTGATATAGTTTCATTATTTGCGATAATATTCTCTGGATTGTTGAGATTATTAGATCTCAGAGAACTAATAAAATTTATAATAAAGATAAAACCTAAAATACCGAGTATAATCAGAACTACAAATAATATTTTATTTACTTCGATTATATCAGGATTTTTTTCATCACCTATGAAATTCATCGGTTTTTCCATTAATATTTCATTTCTTGCACTAAGATCCTCAACCTGTTCACAAAGTTTGAAATTTGTTTTTTGCAATAAATCAATTTGATAACGTTGGTTTAGAACCTCTGTTCGCATTTGATTCCCTTGTTTTTCATAATATTCTTTAAATTTCTTAGTAGTAGATTCAACAGCATTTTGGATTCCTGCTAAGGGTCTTCCTAATTTTGGACTATGAACTAACACTATAGCGGGGAGATCAGGTTTAAGCCAAGCTTGAAAAACAAAAGATCCAAAGGCTTTTGTCCCTGTTAACATAAATCCATCAATATTTAATTTAGATTTGGGAACTTCATATAATGAATCAATTAATTCTTCAGAGGGTGCATAAATCATTACTCGTTTAAATTTTTGACCTGGAAATTCTTTAAAACTTGTCATTTTTAAAAGATTGGCGGGAACTTCTACACATGACTTAATGTAGTCATTTGATACCTTGCCAAATACCTCAATTTTAAATTTTCCTTTTGCTTTTTTACAAGTTTGTTGGATTAATCCATGTTGAAAAATATAAGGGGTCCATTCTTCATAATGGAGTAAAACATATCCAATTACTTCTTGTCTTATAATTATATTAAATTTAACAGAAAGCATCAGGTATGAAAGTTTTAA
>CAYPTZ010000958.1:0-1884 GCA_964413395.1 uncultured archaeon
TGTTGGACACGAACGAATCTCAAACTGTCATTTTGATCTATTACAAATTTCGGCTTATGTTTCCTATAGATATAATCGTAGCGAGTTCGATGAAGTGTAGCTTCGGAGACAAAGAAGATGACTTCGTGTGCGTTTAATAGTTGCCCCTGTTTTTCATAAGATAAGACTTCCTGATCGATACCATAACCGGGAACAGCCAGATTCCACATCTCCCAATGCAGCTTTTGATCTTCGATTAAATTGGAAAAGCGTTGCTCTGCGGGAGTGCCCCATCCAAAAATCTGTGAATCTCCATACAGGAGTATTCGATAAATATCTTCATCTTTCAATAGGTTACGAGGCCTGTCACGGTATCCCAAAGTATTAATCCGATAGATTGCATCAAAATAGCGTGAATGATGTATGGCACTTTTTCCTTCCGTAAGTTTCCAACCCAGATAATCATCAATTTCAAACAACCCACCTGGTATAACATGATCTCGTGAGTAGGGGTAAAAAACACGGACAAATCCTTCCGCGAACAATAGCGCAACGCAACATCCAACCAAGACAAGGCAAAATCGAAGAAGAAATTTTTTAAATGTTTTCATTTCAAGCTTCCTGTGATGGCATTACTTGCGCCTAACGTTTAGTTTCACCTGCCCGCCAACATTAAAAATCAATACTTTATTAAAAACACAAAACGTGAATAACCATCATAATTTCGGAAATTCACCGATGCGAGGCGGGTCAGGTGCAAACTTTTGTTAGCCCATGTAACTAATTAATATTTATGATGCTGTATAATTTAGATAAAATCCTGTTTTTTGATAATTCAATTTTTAAGTATGCTTCCTTTTTTTCTTTAAAGGATTTTTGAGCTTTTGTAACAAGATCAGCAATATATTTTTCACTAAAATTTATAAATCGGAAATCTTTATAAAAATCTTTTCTAAGATGAGCCATTGTAGATGCAATTACTGTCCATTTATTGAAATATATTTTGCCATAGTCAGAGGATAATAGAAGAAATAAAAAATATCTTTGATTGTCGTTTTGTGGCCTAACTCTTACTATTCCACTTGAGATAACTATTTTCGCAGATTCTTCCAATATTGATATTTCTCCAATTTTACCATCTTTTGTAAAGATTAAGTCACCTGTTTGCAAATCTTGCTCAACTTCATTGTAAATTGCATCTGAGCAATAATAATTGGGTTGATAATCCACTCCAAAATTAAGAAAATTACTCGTTTTTATAAATGGGATACCTTCGAATAGGTAATTTTTACTACCTATTTCTGTTCCCTTTTTTCTATCGAGTTTTATTAATTGTTTATCATTTTCATTTACAAACTGTGAAACATCCACATCATTTCTATAATATTGGGCAGTTAGAATTTTAAAATCTAAAACATCAGGTCTTGTCATAAAAGATGTTTTTATATCAAAGGTATCAGCGGGTATTTTAAATGCTTTGCTAAATTCGGATATATAATTTTTTATATTTGAAATAGAGTCGTAATAATTTTTAATACCATCTAAATAATCCAATAAATCTTTTTCATAACTTCTTTTTAAATCGATAATTCTTAATTTTGCGATTTTCCCTTGATTAAGATATTTCTGTTTTGTTATAGAATATAATCCAAAAATTTGCTTTCGGTTGATTTCAGAATTTAGAAAAATTGTTAAAAATGCTGAATGAAGAGGGCTTTTTGTTTTTAAAACCACACTATTTTGACTCATATTCAATTCACTTACGGTGTTAGGGCATAGAGCAGCCTTTCCCATAAATTTACCTGTCATTGAATATACAACATCATAGGACTTTGTAATTGATCTCTTAATATTTTTATTATGTAATTCTGGATGTATATAATTTAAAACATTTATGTTTATAAA
>CAYPTZ010000959.1:0-1882 GCA_964413395.1 uncultured archaeon
ATTAAAACGTCCCTTGAGAAAGGCAAATAAATATTCTTACATTCAGTTTTTAAAGAATCGATAATCGTATTCATTAAAACCTTTCTCCATCCCCTAAAGTGCTCTCTTATGAAAGCGGGTGTTCTAAAAATTATATCAGACTGAAGGATGAAAATAAAACATTCTTCAGAAGTCTTTTTGCCAATCGAAAAACAAATTGAAGGATATCTATCATATTTATAATGATTTATTAAAATTCTTCTGAGATAGCGTCTTACTCTTTGAGGATAAAAAAGATTCTCATTTGGCATTAAAGCAATCCTAAAGTTAATATCAGGTAATAATTCATCACCTATTAATTCAATGTCAGTGTGAACCTTATATGAAAAGCCTCTGCATTTTATTTTTTGAAATTCATATGAGTATATTATACTATTTTCTATATCTGTAAGTAACTCATTTAAGTTAATTTTCTTTGCTTTATTACTTTTATAATTTTTTATTACATCAGAATAAAAATCGTCACTCAAATGCATGTTTTCAACATGGGTAAGCAAATCTTCTTTTAGGATAACTTTATTTTCAATTAATGCTAAAGAATCGATTAAGTTGTTAAGAGATTTACCATTATGAATATAGTTAACATTATTTGTAAACATGATGTAGATTATGTATGGATAGAGGCATTAGTTTTGTGTTTTAATGCACCATAACCCTCCCGCAATAAGATGCCGCAAGCATTGCATCGCACTTGCTTTTGTTTGATAATATACAAATTTTCGGCTTGCATTCTAATCTCCCGTGGGAAAACATAGCCTATGCATTTTACAGCGTGTTGGGCTCAGTGCTTATTTTTTAATCCAAACTTCTATCTTATTGATTAATTCTTTTTTTAATTGTGTTAAATCGTTATAAACTATATGCTGTAAAGGTCGGATATCAAAATGTGCCTTTTCAAATTCATTTTTAGAACATGTATAGATCACCTTTTTACCTTGTCCGAGAGCGAATCCACTCTCGAAATATACTCCATTACTGTGAAGAGAAAAATCTGCAATACAGAATTTACTTTTTTTGATATTATTAATGATCTCATCGTTAATTGTTTTATCACAATCAATGATTTTCTCATCAATAAGTATAGGATTAAAACCAGTCTCTTTCACTGCTTCTTTAATGATTAATCGAGTCTGCTTTGTCTTATCATCGAATGCCATTGCAATGAAGCAATTATTAGAATCTATTCCTTCTTCTTGTATTTGAATCCCATAATTTAATCCTTCATATGTAATCTCAATATCATAATTATCTGCTGTATCACTAATGTTAATTAAATCTAATTCTTCAAGTGCATTAAGATAAAAGTGAAGTTCCTTGGGATTTTTTAAATAATATCTAAAATGAATAAATTCTTCTTTGTTTCTAAAGATTCTGTATTCATCACCTTCAAAGGATTTTGCTTTGTAGATACTATTAAAAAGATAGTCTCTTTTTTCTTTTGGAGAGCTTGGATAATCTTTCTTATTCAACAACATTTTAAAAAATTCTACAGATTCGATAAAGGGTGTTTTTTCGTCAATCCAATTATTATTTAGTAATAAACCAGCTATAATGTGTCTATTGGCACTATAAAAAGGATCATTTTTCCATTTGTGTGCGTTTTTACTTAAGCAGAGTCTATGTTCGTATGGTGGAATAATAATCTTGTATTCGTATCCCTCCCAATTTGAATTCTCAAAGTTTATATCTACAGCTGGGAGTCCAGTAATAAAACATCTTCCATTTGTTTTAATCCATCCCATATAATTTAAAATTAGTTTAGTTATTAAATGAAAGTGTGCATTGAGCCCAACAAGAGCGTAAACGTAGTTCCGTTCTGCGAACGAAGAGATTTGAAAATAGA
>CAYPTZ010000960.1:0-1878 GCA_964413395.1 uncultured archaeon
AATAAATACGTTTGTGATCCTTGCTCTAAACAATGTAAATCGTGCGAAAAAATTACATGTAAGAAATGTTTTCAAAAACACCACAAAATATCTAAATGTTCTAAAAGTAAGTAATTTTTAACTATAATTTATTCCCAATTAATCAATGCTTGTTCTAGGTGTTTTATTGCTGCTATTTCATGAAGTTTTGCTGATTTTAAAATATCTATACCTTGATTTCTTTTTTTTTTGTTAAAAACTGCTTCATATTGATTAAAAAAAGGAAAAATTGAGCAATATTTTCTAAAGAAATATTGAACTTCTGTATATTCTTTTGCTGCTTGTTTTAAATGACTTGACTGGTTAAATTTTGCATATCTTTCACCCATACGTTCTAAATATCTAGAGACTAATTCTCGTGCATTATGATATACTTCAGCAAGATAACTGTTTGAAAATATAATATTAGGTTCATTTTTCGCAGAGATTAGAGATTGAATCCAAGTATCGAAAGCATTTGGCCCAATTATATATTCATCATCATAAATACTTTCAGGATTCTTAAAACCTTTAGCAATTTTTATCGCTCTTTCAATACTTTCTTTATCAATTATTTTTTTTTGTTTTTTTTTTAACTCTCCTTCTAAATAATAATAATCAGTGAAATTTGATTCTTTTTTTGCCCAATAATCAAAGGTAATTTTATCAAAACGAATTGGATTATCCTCCTTATAATCATTTTTTCGATAGGTACTTACAATATAACTCCTTTTATCAAATCCTAAAACTATCCCATAACTAGTTGTGGGTAATCCCCATAATACTATTGGAATTTCGTGATCGATAATCAACCGTTTTATCTGTTCAAAAATATGATGAGAATATTCTTGTTTATTCTCAGAAGGTATATATTCAATTCCTTGATGCACTTTCCAACCAAAGCTTTCAATTCCTTGCATTATTAAATCCCATCCTTGAATTGGAATTTTCCTCAGTGAAGATTCACGTATATTTTTTTGAGAGACATTAGTTAAAAAAATATATCCAGATCTGCCTGCGATTTCAACTATATCATCCTTGATTCCATATGATTTTAAAACACCTGTAATAGATGATATAAAAGAATTCCAACAACCTTGAGGATATAATGCATTGTGAAAAACTTTTTTTTTTTGAATTATTGATTGCTGTCTAGAAAAAAGCTTTGAAGTAATCCATTTCTTTTTTGCTTCATACAAGTAATCTACCGCAAATTCTTCGTGATTCTTAATATTAATTAGAATATTAGCACCTTTTTTGCGGTTTTCATTTGTCATCTTAATATTTTTCCATTTTAAATAAGGAAAAATTAAGTTAAATTCTTGAAATAATTTTTCACATTCGCGATATTCTTTTGCGGCTTTTCTTAATGGTGCAGATTGAGGAAAATTATTATATTTTAAGGCCATTCTACCTAAAAAGATTGCTGCTGATTTTTTTAAATCTTGATAATAATTAGCTAAAAAGCTATTAGAATATAGCGAAATTTCATCAAATTTTGAACTTTCAAGAGCATTCGCCCATTCTTGATATGCTTTTGGTCCTGAAACATAGCCATTTGCTGTTATATACTTGTCCTTTATTGCAATATCCGTTCCTTTGGCAAAATTGTATATACGTATAATCGCTTCTTCATCTCTTATTTCTTTATCCTTGATAACTACTTTATCTTTGAAATAAAACATATCTATACTTCCTGACCAATAAATTTCATTGAATCTTATAGGTGGCTCAATTTTATGGCTTCCTGAACGGAATGTAGACACTGAATAATAATCACCCATGTATCCTTTAACTATTCCAAATCCCGGAGTTGGAATTCCAAATAATATCACTGGAGTGCAGTGTTTATCAATAATA
>CAYPTZ010000961.1:0-1878 GCA_964413395.1 uncultured archaeon
ATCCATTAATACCATTTGAATCAGTTGAGGATGAATTTTCTGAGATTTCAATAATAATAGGAGAATTTGAGACCTCTATTGAATCAGTAAGAGAGTTATCAATAATAGGTTCACTTTTACCTTGCTCAGTAATTATATGTGTGATAATTACGCTATCTGATGAAATATAAGGTGTTAAGTCATAATTTGTCGTAATTTCATTCCAAGCAATAATAATGGACGATGTTCCCATAATAAATTTATAAACATTTTTGAAATCATTGATTTTTTCTACAGAAATAAAACCTTCAAGCTTATCTGTCATTAATTTATAGGTATAATATCCTGGTTTTTTATCAATTCCATAAATGTCAAATGTAAGGCTCATATGAGGCCAATTACTTGATGACAGTTCAAATTGTCTCATACTATTCAGGCGAAGTCGATTAATACGTTCAATTCCATTTGCAAAAGCTACAACATGTCTTTTTATAATTTCTTCACTTTGTAAATGCAATTCTTCAGGACTATTAAATGAAGTTTGATATATTGATTCTTTATGAAATTCTATGTCGATCTCACCAGATTCAGTACACCATAAAGCTTTATCATACCCTAAATTAGACAATTTTTGTTTAATAAAATTTATTTTTGTAGTAACACTTTCTATATCATGATATAAATGTAGATCAATGCGATCTGTATAATTTCGTCCATAATTCAAAATATAATCGAGAAATGTATAATCTAGATTTATATCAGGAGTCCAACCAGTACCAAAAGCAATACTAGAGCATATAACAGTAGCTTCAAGATCAATTTCTTTAATTTTACTATAGCTTTCTGTTAATAAGGTTAAATATTCTTCTTTTGATCCTATCCAAAATAAATTCATTGGTTGATCACATCCAGGAATATCATTTTGGATTTTTGCTCCATAAACTTCATTCTCGATCTGCCAATATTTTACTCTATGTTTATATCTATTTACAAGATCCTCCAAAAAATCCAAATAATCTTGCATATTTATAGGTATAGAGGAAGGAGGCCCATTATATCGATTTTGACCCACGGCTGCTTCATAAGCATCTCGACAATAATTATACATTGAACCCCATGAGTTTGATGAATAGATAGTTAATAATACTTCTACATCTGGTAAAGTATTCATCAAATCATCAAGAAGAGTCCAATTATATATATCATTTTGAGGTTCTAACAAACCCCAGTAAATATCAAAACGAGCAAACTCCATCCCAATATCATAAAATGTATTATTAAAGGAATCCAAAGCATCCAAATTAGTTCTAGAATCGTCAAGACCATAAAAAAGAAAATTCCCTCCAAAATGGATATCATTTGATGATTGCATTTTTCCAAGTTTAAAAGAAAGTTGTTGATAGTCTTTTAGATTTTTATTTACTATTTTTTGAGGATAAAAACAAAAAATCAACGGGAGACTAAATAATAGTATGAAATACAAAGATTTTTTATATTTTTTTGAAGAACAATTCATAATAAACACTTTTTTTTTTTATACAATATTTTCACTTATTTTATATTTATATAAAAATCATATAGACAAAAGGTCCTAAATCATTAATTCAAGTAATGGTGTTTAGGTTTGAAAAGAAAATTGGTAAAATTATTCTATCAATTATTTTTTCTACTTATTCTTGGATTTTATTGCATTAATAATTGATATTTCATGTTTTTTAGCATTATTTTCTGGTTTTTTTCGCATTTATTCTTTGTCGAACTAAAAAATTTATTCAATTTCAATAAAGCGGAAGAGATGACTTTTGCATTATTTACTTGTTTTTACAAGTTGTAAGACCCAATAATGTAAAAACCAGAAAATAATGCAAAAAACTAGTAAAAAACCAACATTTTCATATT
>CAYPTZ010000962.1:0-1877 GCA_964413395.1 uncultured archaeon
AATAATACCTTCACCTTCTGTAGTTTGAATTTGAAAAAGTGTTTTTGCAGATAGAATAAATGGAAAATTAACCATTACAGAATATTGTGTTGAAATTTCACTTGGTGCTTGATTTGTTCCATAACTTCCAGCAGCAATTAAAAAACCACCTGTTATTTGAAAAAAATCATCATAATCTAGAGCACCATTATCCTTTGCTAATGGTCCATCAATTAAAATTGTACCCCCTGACATAGTTATCTGTCCATTAATATCCAAACCATCACCTAGTGAATTAATGTATATATATCCTCCTGTAATCTGAAATGTACTACTTCCTATAGTATTATTCACTCCATTTATGGCATCATTTCTAGAGTTAATATGAATCATTCCAGCATTAATGAATATCTGCTCACTTTCAAGCCCTTCATAACAATTAATTATATCAATATCACCACCATTAATAAACAATGAAGTTTCGGAATGAATTGCATCATCTACTGCATCAATTACTAAATTCCCACAATTAATTTCAAATTCGTTATCAGAAGAAATTGCATCATCAGGTGAAATAATATTACAAATTCCATTGGTAATATAGACCCCGTTTCCTGCTTTAATTCCTATTCCATTATTTATACCTGAAGAAATATTAACTATACAATCTGTAATACTAATATCTTTTTCTGCTTGAATTCCATTATCACCTGAATTAATATTAATTAGAGATTCTTCAATAATAATATATCCTTTTGAGTTATCTTCTTCATTATCTGATTTTATTCCATCACCATCAGCAGATATGTTAATATCTACATTCGTAATTAAAACAGAATCTTTTCCTTTAAGACCATGGTTTTTTGAGTTAATTGAAAAGTATCCTTCATCTATGTAAAGATCATCGTCACTCTGAATACCATTATTATAATTAGCATCAATAATAAGAGTACCTTCCCCATAAATTCTCAAATCATCATTGCTAAAAATAACTGCTTTCGGTTCATCGATGGAAGAATTTTCTAAAAAATATGTTTCTCCATCTGCTAAATAATTAATTGTACCTGCATTTAAAATAATTTCAATATTTTCTGCATTTAAAATATATATCGGAGAATTATCTAAGCAAGTAATGGATGTTCCATTTAACATTAATGAAATCAATCCTTTATCTTCAGTATCAACTACGATTTGTCCATTATCTAAAGTACCACTAATAATATATAAACCAATAGTCCATATAATAATTTTATTCTCTTCAATAGTAGCACCACTTCCATTGACCGATATTTCTGAACCATTCAAAAAAATGTAAGATATATTTGAATCATCATATATTTCATTAGGATCGATATTTTTATTATTGTCATAATATTTTATACCATAAAAAGAAATGAGTAAAAGAACCGAAATCAAGAATATTGAACTTATTTGTTTTTTCATGATGCATAATCTCCATTATAACTCACTAAAACAGAATTTCCCCTCCTTCAATTTGAAAAAATGAGTGTGTCATAATGGTTTCATCTTTTTCATTTTGACCGACAATGCAAATCCATAGATAGAACGATTTTTATAATTTTTGAAACTTGATATTCCATCTAACTAAGGGAATATTTATTTTCGTTTTGAAATGCATCGTTTTTCTTTTAACTCATTTAGTCATCTTCACATGAATTTATACTAAATCAAGATGTGGGTTTATGATTGAATATTTCTTTAAAAAACTGCCTAAGTATATTTATTCAATATAATGAAATATTTAAACACTGTCTGACCTTTGTTCTTACAAAATTATAAATTTAGAAATTCTTTAAAAAATCATTTGAATATTTGTTTATAAGAGGTTCTATCAAGATTAATATATTTTATAATTTTGGGATTTTTGTGAAGATTTG
>CAYPTZ010000963.1:0-1876 GCA_964413395.1 uncultured archaeon
ATGCTAAGGCTTCTTGTTGAACGCGTTGGTATAAAGCACTTCCAATTCCTCGATTAGACATTTTTTTTGTAACTGCGATATAGTCTAAATAAAAAAAATTTAAGGTTAATTCATGAAAAATTATTGCAAACCCATTGACAACATTTCTTGAATCAATCGCTATAAAAATTATACTATTCATACCTATAAGATGAGGATTTCTAAACATTTCAAATATTTTGTCAACTTCCTGTTGAATTAAGCGAGGAAATTGATTAAGCAGAATTTGGTTAATTTGATCCAAATAATCTTGGATCTTTTTACTTTCATCATAAAATAATCGATAGATTTGAAATATAGTTTTTCATTCTCCTAATGTATAATTTAAAAAATAATTAAGGTTGAGGATATATGCATAACTTATCTTGATAATTTGTTAAGATTACTTCTTTTTCATTAATAGATTTTAAATATTTTGGAAGTACTGGAATTTTTCCCCCTCCATCAGGTGCATCAATTACGTAATGAGGAATTGCTAAACCACTAATAAATCCTCTTAGATTTTTAATCATTTCAATACCTTTTTCAACAGTTGTCCGAAAATGGTTAGTTCCTAGAACATAATCTGCTTGAAAGAGATAATAGGGTTTTACCCGCATTTGTAATAGTTGCTGGTATAAAGATTTTAAAATAATTGGGTCATCATTAATGTCTTTTAGAAGTACATTTTGATTTCCTAAAGGAATTCCTGCATTGGCTAATAGATTACAAGCTTTGATCGATTCAATTGTAATTTCCATGGGATGTTCAAAATGAACATTGATGAATAAAGGATGATAACGTTTTAGCATTGTACATAATTTCGGGGTAATTTTTGAAGGATTTGTGCAAGGAAGACGCGTTCCCAAACGAACAATTTCTATATGGGGAATTTCCCGAATCTTTTTTAAAGTAAATTCTAAAAGGTTATAAGGTGTTAATAAAGCATCTCCTCCAGACAAAATAACATCACGAATTTCTGGATGGTTTTTAATATATTCAATACTCTTAAGGATTTTTTCCTTGGTAATAATCAAACGTGTAGTACCAACTTTTCTTTTTCTTGTACAAAATCTGCACAACATTGCGCAATCATCTGAAATGAGAAATAAAACACGATCTGGATATCTATGTGTTATAAGTTCTGTAGGTGAATCACGTTCTTCAGCCAATGGATCAACTTCACCAGTAATATCAAGTAATTCTTTAATATCAGGTATACATTGTTTCCATATAGGATCATTCCTTTCTTGTATTAAATTAAAATAGTAAGGATTAATCTTTATCGGAAAAATGTTATGTACCGTTTTTAAATCATCAATGAATTTATCTGAGACGTTAAATTTCCTTTTTAATTCAAAAATAATCTCATGAAGCAGCATTAAATCCTTCTTTAAATTGACTTTTATTTCTGAAGGATGAACAGCAAAATTTTTAGTTTTTATGGACTGCATTTTAACCAAACGTTTGTTTTTTCAATAAAAAAATATGTCTATATTTCTAATTTTATGTGATACCGTTCACAAGTAACGTTTATTATTGCATTTAGCATATTAGAATATGTCCAACCATATATTTGGGCGGCTTTTGTCATGCTATTATTTTCTCCTTTACTTGGTGCAATTCCTGGAATTGAATTAGATTCTAGTATATATATTTCTCCCTCTTCAGTTAATCTTAAATCAATTCTTGCATAATCTTTTAATGCGAGCACTTGATATGCTTTTTTAACTGTGCTAGTTATTTTATTTGCTTCTTCAGTGGTAATTCTTGCGGGGCATATTGTGCTTTTTGGATCATCTAAAGTAGTTTTAACTTCATAGGAACTAAATGGATGAATTCCTTCAGGAAGTTCAGA
>CAYPTZ010000964.1:0-1875 GCA_964413395.1 uncultured archaeon
TTTAAAATATGTTGTCTATTTATGTCCAATTTTTTTTTCACATTTACTGACGGTATAACTTTTAAAGATTTTTTTACACGTTATTATCCTTCGAGAGGAATTTTTTTTAAAGAAATCTAAGTAATGTCAACTAAATTGGATTAATGAATAAAAAACACAAATTAAGATAAAATGAAGAATAAAAAAAAAAAAGACCTCCCCTTGTAAAGATAAAAAATTAATAGGGGAGAATCGAGGAGTCACAATATTTGCATGAAATTATTTCGCCTTTTTTATATAAGCCTGTCCATTCCGCTGAAATTGGCCCATTACAATAAGGACAATGACCAAGTAAGACGGAGGTACTAATGTCGTTGAAGATGGTACCATTGTTAATGATTTTACTATGGATTAGTTTTTCCCGGATTTGGCCCTCTAATTCGGCCAAAAGACCCGTAATAGATTCTGGGTTATCACCATTCACCTTCACGGCAAGAATATGGTGGCTTGAATCCAAATTGATATGAATGATCATTTTTTGCAATTTGACCTTGGTGATTCCATAATACCATGCTTCCCCCGTTTGCTTAGCAGAGGAAAAATCTTGATGGACTAATTTGATATCATGCTTGCCAATAGTGTCTAAAATGTGGTTGAAAACAATTTCTACATTATCCTGTTTGGCTAAGGGAAAGATTTTTTGATCATTATAGGTTAAGTGATGTTTTAAGCTTTTCACACGTGCTAAATTTGCTTCCTCCCGAGTAAAGAAGATCGGACAGGTAATGGAGACTTTTTTCGGGGGCATGATGAGCGCTTGAGGATGGTCATTGGAATCAAAATAAGTCAATGTCGCATTTATCGCACTTTCAAGACAATTGACTGGTTCTAAGTATAAGGATAAGGCGATTTTTTCATTGCCACCTAATTTAGGAATTAAGATGGTATCCCCTCGTTTTTCGTAATTGGGCTCCAGAATGATCCATTTTAAAGCATCAGGTAAATCAAATCTGAGAGCAAGGTTCGTGATCACGATGCCAGACTTATTTACAAGCCCCACTTTAAAGCGGATTTTACCGCCAATATATTCATATTCCCGAAGAATGCGAATGGTATTCGTAGATTTCTGAATAATAATTTGGTTTTGGACATCACGGTTTTCATTTTCTTTCGCTGTAAAATTTGAGATTTTTTCATTTTTTAGGTCATTTGTTTTTAGTGTATCTTTTTTTAAATCTCTTGTTTCCAAATCTTTCTTTTTTACATCAAATTGAATAACTGGTAAACTGTCTGTCAGTGATTTTTCTTTAAATTCTGGAGTCTGGAAATAATCAGTTAAACTATTAATTCGTTCCTGTAAATTAGAAAGATTATAAACAGAAAGTCCTAATTTAGTTTCAAATATCTCTTCAATGTGAGATTGTTCCAATTTGATTTTCTCGGTAATAAAGGAATCACAGTACATCCACAATGTTTGATTAATTTCTTCAAGAGATTTATGAGTAATGGCAAAAATTTCGTTAAGCTCAGAGACATATTTTAATATATTGGTTTGGTTTTTTTGGCGAAGCTCGATTTCGATTTGTTTTATAATTCCTTGAAATAACTGTAAAATATTATGCAGGGTGGTGATTTTGATGGGAAACACAAATTTGATGGTTTTTCGCTCTTTTTTTGCAATATATTTGATCGCATTTTCCAAAGCATTTTGGGCTAATTTATAATTCTTAAAAGCTCTTTTATAATCCTTCTGTTCATAGGCAATCCATGCTTCCGAACTAAGATAAATGCTCTCTGAAAAATAGGTCATCCCCATGTGTTTTTGAATTAAGAGGATCAGATCAGAAATCATAGCCTTTTTGGTTAATGTGGGATTTTTTTTAATGGCTAACCCTA
>CAYPTZ010000965.1:0-1875 GCA_964413395.1 uncultured archaeon
TCAAAAAATATATCTTTTTTTGTGATCTCTAAAATTGTATTTGCAAGATTTTTGACATCATTATTTATCTCCCCAAATGAAACAAGCTTTATTATTGGCGTATCTCCATCCCTGTGAGCCTTGATAGCTCTTTTAAGAAATGAATTTTCTTTTTTTGTGGAAACAATATCTGATAAGGAAAGAACTTTTCTTAGGTGCTTTACTTGAATAATTTCAACAACACTATTCTCGCAATTATAAATATCTAAGTCTTCATATTTTCCTTCTGGATGAAATTCATTTTCATATTCCTCGTGTGAAAGTATTCTATATAATGAGTACAAGAATTGAACTCTGTATCCTTTTAGTGCGTTAATTGCACCAGTATTATTCGATTTTGTACTCAATACTGTCATCACTATACGATTACGCTTCTCTTAAAATTGAATTTTTTCCTGTTTATTACTTTTTTGAATGTCTTCTAATTGTATCAAATTAATATTTTTTTCTTTTATACCATAATCAGTCAATGTTTTTAAGTGTTTTATTTTTTCCGACTCATCATAATATGAAACTGTCCATTTGGCATTTGAATCTATTGCGCAAATAACTTCTTCTATATATAGTAAATCAACATCAGATAATGAATGTCCTAAAACAAATACTTCATTAATATCTTTAAGTTCCTCGAAATATCTTTTATGATTTTCAATTATTTCCTTTGTGTTTTTGAATGAAAGAGAGAAAAATTCAAGTAATATCTTTTCTCCCTCACCCCGAGGTGTAAACTCCTGGTCAAGTTGATATTCATGCCAATTTTTTAAATCCTCTTCAGATAAATCATCTGGAGGATTTATCTCTTTTTTAAAATTATCTGGGTGCGTACCATGCCCTAAAATAATATCAGCATATTTTGATTCTGCTCCATTGTGAATATGTAAAACGTTTTTGGGATTGATTTTATATAAATCTTCAAGTGTGTATGTGTAGTTAAAAGTCAAATATTTTGATTCTGCATCAATATCTAACATCAAATCATTTGCAGATTTTGGAGTTTTTACCTCTTGAATAAAACGAGTAAATATACTAATAAGCCCTGTTGTAAAATTTTCAAGTTTATTTCTCATTTCGTCAGGGAAAATATATTTATCCCTATCTCTATAACTTTCACTTAAAATATCAGGAAGTAACTCTTCATCATCAACTAAAATTGCATCAATATCAAGTTTGGCTAAATTTTCTTCAAAACGATACCAAGGGTCTTTGTCTGTGGTTGGATAACTAAGGAAGGAGTCAAGTAAGTAATATAATGAGCTATCTTTTTCTCGTAAATAATCTGCAAAGTTTTTATAGCTAGTTTTCAAACCATGGTGTAGGTCGAATCCGTTGCCGATTATGTATAGTTTATTTTTCTTACTTTCTTCTTTATCCATTGACTTTGAATTAGAAATCTAACTTATAAAATTAGTACGAGTGCGTCGGCTAAAAAACAACTCTTTTGCAAACTTGGTTTGTGGGGCTGGCTTGCAGCGGTTTGCAAATGTGTTGTTTTGTGGGTGGGGTTTCTTCTTTGTGCGGAGGGAGAAAAAACAAAATAAATTCCCCTCAAGTTTGCACCACCCTTTCAACGGAGCACTAATTTAATCTATCCGTTTTTTGTAATTATTTCATATCGTTTCAATGTGTCGAGTCGGTTTTACACTTGCATACAACGGTTTGCCAATATGAGTTGGCTGGGATTTCCGTGCCACCTACCTATCAGCCCGTTACAATTTTGATTAAATGTACCAACTTTACGCAAAACATTAACTCCCAGCTTACTTATATTGGCTGTTGTGCGCTGCTGTGTGTCCTGCGTTACCACAGGGTACGAATATAATAAAGTTCATTGAAATG
>CAYPTZ010000966.1:0-1874 GCA_964413395.1 uncultured archaeon
TTACAAATAGCACATTTTGTATAAGGCATTTCAGTTGTATATCCAAATAAACTACTGATTATTCCTCCCTGACCCCATATTTCAAAAATAATAATTAACATAATTGCAGGCATAAGTCCAATGATAAATTTAAGAATGTTTTTTTTATTATTTTGTTTAATATAGTAGATAAAATATATTGGAATAAATAAAAAGATTAATTGATATGACATTGCAGCCATACTAATCAAAAAACTTGCCAATAATGGTTTTTTAAGTTGATGGAATGCTAAAATCGTTAATAAAATTGGACCATATATAAATACAGTAATTGGAGTCGTTCCTACTGGTATGACCCAAAAAAAAATTCCTCCATAATATAATAGCTGATTTCCCCTAGGATCTTTATCTAAATGTGAAATTTTTGCATTTTTTTGACATTGTAAATCTTTGGAGCCTAATTTTGATACATACTCAGCAATTAAGAAAGAATAAATATTAATCATTATGGTCATTCCAATCCATAAGTTATTATGCCATAAAGGAATAAGCATTGCAGGGAGATACAAAATCAAAGTAACTGGGCCATAATTAAAGGGTTGGGTAAATGTTGATTCACCCCAAGTAAGTTCATATTCTGAAACTGAATATGGATTATTACCATTCAAAAATTGCTTTAATGCTAAATAGATAATTTCTGAAGCATCATTGTAAACTTCATTTTGATTTGCTAAAATAAATAAAAACAACATTATAAGTCGAATTCCAAGACCCATTAAAAAATAATCTTTACGCATTTTTGGTTCTACAATCTCTAATGATATTTTTTTGAATTAAATATAAAATATGAATTTTTTGAATCATATTTCAACAAATGCTAAGATAGTTAATGATATTCGAGGAAATAATTCATAAAAAAAAAAAACAAAAGTTTTTTGAAGATTTTCCATTATTCGGTATTAATAGATAGTACAAATTTGCATAATAGAGGACCATTTTAATGAATAAATCAACTAATATTGAAAAGAATGATGAAAATATAAAGAAAGAATCTAATAAATCTCAAGATATTATAGTTCTAAATGGTCAATATATTAATGGAAAAGTTATCATTGAGAATTCAGAAACTAGTCAACAGTTATATAATAATAATTATTTTGGGACTGTGCTTCCCGATAATCGTATTGAATTAGATATTTTAGAAGCATTGCTTCTAATCGAAAGAAGTAGGTTAAAGATATTTGATATCGATAATAATCAAATTAAGGCTGAAGAGATAACTTCAAATTATATTAGTATAGATGAGAGAATCTGGGTAAAATATTTAGTTTACCGTGATATCAGGCAAAGAGGGTATATTGTAAGAATGGGGTATGGTGAGGGTATTGATTTTCGTATCTATCCACGAGGTTCATCCCGTACAGATGGAATTGCAAAATATTTTGTATTTATTCTCGATGAAGAAAATCCCGTGTATTTACAAAATCTTGATAAAATAACCCAAAATACCTTAAATGCTCGTAAACAATTAATATTAGCAATTGTTGATCGCTTAGGTGAACCAACATATTATCAATTAGAACAATTTTCACTTAATGAAAACAAGAAAAAAGAAAAAAAATGGTAAAATAGAAAGGAGAAAATAACAATGGCATACACATTTTTACCCGATACATCAGTTATGTATAATAGAAAAATAATTGATTTTATTGAAGATGGAGTTTTAGAAAACTATCAACCTTCAGAGCGTAATTCAGTTACCCAAGTTGAGAAAATAACGATAGTCCTCTCTAGAGTTATGTTATCTGAAATTGAGAACCAAGCAAATCAAACTAAAGCTCAAGAAAGTGTAGGTTTAGAAGTTTTGCATGAATTATATCGATTTGTTAAAGAAG
>CAYPTZ010000967.1:0-1874 GCA_964413395.1 uncultured archaeon
GTATTAAGATTCTACCATCATTTCCAGGATTAGTTTGATTGATAATATCTATAAATTGATTATGATTAAGCTGATATTTTTGTAGGATGGTATCATATCCATTTGATAAATTGGAAATACATAGAAGAGGTAAGTAATTTCCAGTAGCATCACAAAAACATGCAATTTCACCTTTAGGATCCACATAAGACTTTTCCATATAGGTATAAACAGTACCACTAGTCCCTAAAGAAATGGTAACAACACCTTCGTGATAATTTCCTGTTCCAATTGCACTCATCATATTATCACCAGAACCAGAAGCAATTAGACAATCAGCGGAGAATCCATACTTATTAACGAAATTTTTACCAATTGTTCCAATAGCTTTGCGAGAATTAAAGATAGGAGGTAGTTTTTCATGTAAATTAGGCGATATGGCATCAATTACATTTTTAGCCCAAGTTTTTAAAACTGGATCCCACAATGCTGACCCTGATACATCACCTGGTTCCATTGCGACAATTCCAGTTTCATGACCATCATCAGTACCTCCCGTTAGTATCCAATTGATATAATTGTGTACTAATAAGACCTATTTAGTTCTCTGGTATCTTTCCGGTTCATTACGGAATAAATGTAAGATTTTTGGTGCAGTATAGCCAGTTCGTTGGGTATTACTTATAGATTCGATCATAGATTTCTTTCCACCAATTTTTTCTGTAAGAATCTTACATTCTTCTTGAGTAGAAAAATCATTCCATAATTTTGAATAAGGTCGTGAAAGTTTTCCTTTTGAAGTTAATGTAACTAATCCATGTTGTTGACCAGAGACTGAAATTGCACGTATATCAGAAATTAACGAAGATACTTTTGATAATTGTTGGAATAGAGCATTAATTGCATCCACCCACATCTTTGGATCCGATTCTGATATCCCAAATCCTTTGTTTTGTATTACTCCATTTTCAGTACGATATTCGGGAAAATCATGATCATAATTTACTGAAGAATCAAAGAAAATCTTTTGAGTTTCAATATCGATAACAATTAATTTGCAACTTTGTGTAGATACGTCTAAACCAGCAAATTTAGGTGCCATTTTTCAATCAATAATTAGTATATGAATATAGAGGTTTATAAAAGAAATTAAAAATAAGGAAATATATCAGATTTTCTTTTAATAGAGATATTCCATAAGTATTTTTTCAAGACTACCTCGATTCTTTGATGGATAAAGATAGGATTCAATTATTTTATCATGAGGTAAATTATCAAGTTTAGTATTTAGTTTTTTTATCATCTGAATATTAATTTCTAAGGCAGTTTGGACGGGCATATGTTCTGGGTTAATATCAATTCCAAAATATTCATTATATCCCATTATTTTGAGAGCATATAACATTGCATAAGTTTGTTGGATATCAACAACTCCAATATTCAAATCTTGATCAAAATTTCCTAGCGGTTGACTATTTAAATGAATATGACTTAAGCGCCCATAATTACCAACAAGTGCGTATGCAGCACCCGCAGATTCGTAACCCATCCTAACGTGACCAAATTCGGGATTTAGTCCAAAAATTGCGTGTCCTTCTTTTAATAGTTGAAGGTTTTTTTCATTACATAGTAATGCTTCAATTCGCTCAGCAGCTAAAATACCTTCAGCAGTTGTTCGAAAAATATTATTAATTGCAGGTTCATATGGTTTCGGTTCTAAAGCAACCCTCACACCAGGAACGGTATCAATTGCTTCAGCCATGCTTTTATCATAAAATTCCCACATCCAAGGATATATTGTCCCTATATCATACATGTATCCATCCATTCCAGGCCAGCTTATTACATTAGGAGTATTTAGTTCTTGGGCAATTTTCATTGCACCAACTGCAATT
>CAYPTZ010000968.1:0-1257 GCA_964413395.1 uncultured archaeon
GTAGTCGAACTCGGCGAGGTCGAGCGACGTGACCTCGTGCCCCCGCGCAAGCAGCCCCCGCACGAGGTTGATGCCGAGGAACCCGGCGCCGCCGGTGACCAGGTAGTGTGCCATCCGCCCTGTCCCCGTGGTTCTGTGAGGGGAACCCCCTGCGCGGTACCCCCGGGAGGGCGCCGCGGGCCGGTGCTGCACTGATTCTATCGGTTGAACCTGAGGGGACAAAGGAGTCTTTTACCGCCGGCGCCGGCGACGCATCACGACGAACGCCCCGGCCGCCAACAGCCAGAGCGTGGCCGGTTCGGGCGTCAGCATCGCGGCCCCGAGGTCGACCCCGCCCATCACGAGATGCTTGAGCACCACGGTGTGGGCCCCGGTCAGGCGGACCAGGCCGCCGTCGGCGATGGTGAGGGTGTCCAGGTACTGGCTGGACCCGAAGCAGAGTTCGGCGCCGGTCACCGAGATGGAGAGGTGGGCGGCGGTGTCACTACCGGCGGCGGTGTTCAGGTACACCGTGCCGGCGTCCACCACCAGCAGGGCGCCGGGGCCATGGACCTGGACCGCATCGAGGACGGCGGCGCCGTCGCCGACCTTGGTGAGCGTGTTGCCTGCGGCGTTGTCGAGCACGCCCTCCCATCGGACGGCTCCCCCGGTGGCCGCTGTGAGGATGAGGTCCCTCTGGAGCGTGATCCGGCCGGCAAAAACGGCCGTGCCGGAGGGGTTGGCGCCGCCAAGGGTGCGGGTGGACGTCCCGCTGCCGTCGTCGCGGACGGTGATGTTGCAATCGACCGTCATCGCCCCGGCGATGACGAGGCCGGCATCGCTTGAGCCCGTCGTGTTGCCGAGTTCGACGTCGCCGTCGCCCAAGGCGCCCTCGGCCGCGACGATCAGCGACCCGGCGTTGATCCGCGTGCCGCCGGCGTAGGCATTGGTCGTCGCGACGGTCAGCGTGCCGCTGCCGTTCTTGGTCAGTCCGCACGACCCGGCGATAGAGCCGGGGCCCGTCAACTCGACGCTGACCGCATCGTTGTTGACGAGGACGGAGCCGGGGGTGACCGTGTCGGTGATGCCGATCATGGGCGAGCCGGCGGCCGTGTCGTCGAAGACAACGTGGTCGCCGTCCCAGTACCGGTGCGGCGCGCCGCCCTGCGACCAGTTGGCCGTCTGGCTGATATCCCACGCGTGGCCGGCTGTGCCCGTCCAGGTGAGGGTGGCCGGTTCGGGCAGGAGGTAGTAGAACGCGGTCGAGCCGAACCAGAC